>CACWOA010000163.1 GCA_902762395.1 uncultured Ruminococcus sp. | reverse complement strand
AGACGCTCGGCGTGCCGGAGGACGAGATCATCGAGTGCTACGGCGCGGCGGAGCATCCGATTTTGTACTGCGACTGCGCGCGGCATCATTTCCACATCCCGATCTATTCCCGCGTCCTGATCCGGGACGCGCGCACGCTCGAGGTCCTGCCGATAGGACGGGTCGGACTCGTGAATCTCATCACGCCCATGATCCGGGCTACCCCGGTGACGAGCGTGCTGACGGACGATCTCGGCATCCTGCATCCCGCCGAGGAATGCGGATGCGGCGTGAAGTCGCCGTGGCTCGAAATCCTGGGACGGGTCGGGCTCGCGGACGTGAAAACCTGCGCGGCGGGCGCGGCGGAGCTTCTCGGAGAGGGCGGCATCCGGGTCCGCGCGCGGCTCGAGCCCCTCGGGACGATTTTGCACATCGCGGCGGGAAACGCGGACGGGATGGCGGCGTTCAGCGCGTTCGAAGGGCTTCTGACGGGGAATTTCAACATCGTAAAGCTTCCGTCGGCGGACAACGGACTGACACTCATCGCGGCGGGGCATTATGCCACCGAAAACGTCGCGCTCGAAGCCTTGGCGACGACGCTGACCGCCCGCTTTAAAGATTTGCCTGTTTTCGTGACGCGCCTCGACAATCCGCTGCAATACAACAATTGACAAGGAGGATGACTTTACATGGCTCTTGACGGAGCGATGCTTCATTTTATCAAAAAAGAAATCGAGGAAGGCGCGGTGGGGGCAAAGGTGGATAAAATCTTTCAGCCGGCGCGGGAGATGCTGATCTTCGCCATGCGGGGCAGAAACCAGAACCGCAAGCTGCTTCTCTCCGCCTCCGCCAACTCCGCGCGTATTCACTTTACGGATTATCCCGTGGAAAATCCCGCCCAGCCGCCTATGCTCTGTATGCTGCTGCGCAAGAAGCTGTGCGGCGCGCGGCTTGCGTCGGTGGAGCAGGCGGGACTGGAACGCGTGCTGCTGCTGCGGTTCGACGCGCACAACGACCTGGGGGATGAAATCACCCTCACGCTCGCGGTGGAAATCATGGGGCGGCATTCCAATCTTATTTTAGTGGACGAACGGGGACTCATTGTGGATGCGGTCAAGCGCATCGACAGCGAACGCAGTTCCCTGCGCATGATTCTGCCGGGGCTGCGATATGAACTGCCGCCCGCGCAGGATAAAATCAACCTGTTGGAAACCGACCCTCCGTCCATTACGGAACGGTTGAAAGTGTGCAAAGGCAAAAAGCTTGACAAGGGTTTGATGGAGGTCGTACAGGGCATTTCTCCCATCGTGGCGCGGGAAATATCCTATCGCGCGACAGGTTTCACTGATACTGCCGTGGAGGCATTGACGCAGGGGCAGACGGAAAAGCTGACGTACCATTTAGGCAAGCTCCAAACCCTGATAGCGGACAAAGGGGAGCCGAATCTGGTTTCTTCGAGCGGCAAGCCGGTTGACTTTACATTCCTTTATCCCCAGCAATACGGCGCTTCCGCCGTATCCACTGCCTATGGGGACTACTCCTCGCTTCTCGACCAGTATTATTTCAAGCGCGATCTGAATGACCGCATGAAATCCAAGTCGCAGGATCTTCTCAAAATCCTCGCCAATTCCTCGGCGCGTATCTCCAAAAAGCTCATGCTCCAGCAGGAGGAGCTGAAACAGTGCGCCGACCGCGAGCAGTACCGCATCAACGGCGATCTCGTCAATGCCAATCTGCACCTGCTGCAAAAGGGAGACGTCCTCGCTCAAGTGGTGGATTACTATTCCGAGAACTGCGCTACCGTGAAAATCAAGCTTGACCCTACGCTGACACCCGCCCAGAACGCGCAGAAGTACTACAGGGAATACCGCAAGGCGCAGGCGGCGGAGCAGCATCTGACCGAACTGATCCGACAGGGGCAGGAGGAACTCGATTATATCGACTCGGTACTCGACGCGCTGTCCCGCGCCAAGACGGAACGGGAACTGTCCGAAATTCGGCAGGAACTGACCGAGCAGGGCGTGATCAAGCGCGGCAAACCCATCTCCGGCAAACCTACCTCCGGCAAACCCGCCTCCGGCAAACCCGCCTCCGGCAAGTTGCCGCCCAAGCTGCCGCCGCTGCGCTTTGTTTCGGACGACGGATTTACCATTTTAGTGGGACGCAACAACCAGCAGAACGACCGTCTCACGCTCAAGGACAGCCGCCATTATGACATCTGGCTGCATACGCTGAAAACGCCGGGATCCCATACCGTGATTGTCTGCGAGGGCAGGCAGCCGCCCGACCGCACCATCGAACAGGCGGCGCAGCTCGCGGCGTATCACAGCAGCGCACGGGAATCGGGTCTGGTGCCGGTCGACTATACGCTCATTAAATATGTCAGCAAACCGCGCGGCGCAAAGCCGGGCATGGTGATTTACACCCATCAAAGCACCGTGTATGTCCGCCCCGACGAAGAATTGGCGCAGCGATTGGCAGCCGAAAACTGAAAAGCACTCTTGCTTTACACGATAAGCTAAATCACTTTACACAAAAAAGCGCATCTCCGTTTGCAGGGATGTGCTTTTTTGCGCTGTTTTAAGGCATTGCTTTGACGACGGTGTGAAGCCGCTTATCACAAGACCACGACGTCACAATTTGATTTTGCCCGCGTAAAAATCCTTGACAAAGGGGATATCGTCAATTTCAAACGTCCTGCCGCTGAGATACTGCAATTCTTCCGCGTCGGTGGTGAAGGCGAAGGTCAGCTTGTAGGAGCAAAGCGCCTGTCTGAGATAGCCGCTGGCGCGGTTGACCTTGTTCACGCCGTATTTTCCGTCGCCGAGCAGCGGATGCCCGCTGGAAGCCATATGGGCGCGAATCTGGTGGGTGCGTCCCGTGAGCAGGTCAACCTCCACCAGGCTCAGCCCGCCAACGGTGTCAAGCACCCTGTAATGGGTGCGGATGGTCTTCCCGGTGGCGGAGCGCTTCTTTTCAATATAGACGCGGTTTTGCTTCTCGTTTTTTTCGAGATACCCCTCCAGGGTGGCTTCGGCGGGATGGGGACGACCGCAGACGATGCACAGGTATTGCTTGTGTATCTCCCGCGCCTTCATCTTAGCGTTGAGAATGCGCAGGGCGCTGGCGGTTTTGGCGGCGATCACCATGCCGCTGGTGTTGCGGTCAATGCGGTTGACCAGCGCGGGGGTGAAGGAGTTTTCCGCCTCCGGGTCATATTCTCCCTTTTGGTAAAGATATTTCTGAATGCGGAACACCAGCGTGTCCGGCTCGTACCTTTCATCGGGATGGACGATCAGCCCCTGCGGCTTGTTGGCAATCAGCAGATGACCGTCTTCGTAAATCACGTCGAGACGGTCGGAGGCTCCCATGAATTCATATCGGCGGGGCGGCTGGACGAAGAACTCATCCTTGAGCCACAGATCCACTACGTCGCCCTCGCACAGCTTCTGATCGGGGGTGCATCGCTTTTTGTTGACCTTGATATTTTTGGTGCGGATGCTTTTATACATCAGCGACGCCGGGATGGCGGGAAAGCTCTTTTCAATAAACTTATTCAGACGCTGCCCCGCGTCGTTTTTTTGTATGGTAACACTTTTCAATCCAATGCAACCTCATTTGTTCGATAGTATGTTTAAAAATATATTATAGCACGCAAATATGAAGAAATTGTTATCAAGTGGCTTTGCATACTATTCACATGATATCTGCATAAAAAGTATCAAAACGAAATCGTTTCATGTGAAACAATTTGTTTTCGCGTTTTGTCATATTTGGAAGCCGTCCTTCATATGTATTTGACAAAGGAGGACGTGCCAATGACGGAAATGCAAAAAAGCAGAATTTCGGAAATATTGCCTTATCTGCCCTTGTTTGTAGCGGATGAGATCACGCGGCGTCATGCCGCCTTAGGGGAGGACATCAATGAAATCAGATTGAGAGTCAATGCGCCTGCTGTTGCGATGACCAATCGAAGTTATCAAATACTTGCTAAAGACAGAAAATTGACAATAAATGAAATTTCGGAAACATTTGAAAAAATCTGCGGCTATTCGGTCTACAGCCACCAAAGCGAGCTGGCGCGGGGCTTTGTAACGCTGCCGGGCGGACACAGGGCGGGCATCTGCGGTGAGGCGGCGTTTGACAAAAACGGCAGCCGCACGGTTCGCTATATATCCTCCGTCAATATCCGCGTCGCCTCGGAACACATCGGATGCTCGCGGGAGATTACGGCGGCGCTGTTTCATGACGGACTGTGCGGCGCGTTGGTGGCAGGACCGCCGTGCAGCGGCAAGACGACGCTTCTGCGGGACATGGCGCGGCTGCTGTCGTCGGAACCTTACGGAAAAAAGGTGGCGGTGGTGGATGAGCGGGGAGAGATCGCCGCCATGTACCGGGGAGAGCCGCGCAACCGCATCGGTCCCTTCTGCGATGTGCTGAGCGGATATCCGAAAGGGGAAGGCATTGCCATGGCGGTGCGCACTTTGTCGCCGGATATCGTCGTTTGTGACGAAATCGGCGGGGAAGGGGAAGCACAGGCAGTGAGCGACGGCGTGAACGCGGGCGTTGCGATACTGGCGAGCATCCACGCGCGGGACGGAGACGAACTCAGGCGAAAACGCGCCTATCAGATTTTGTCTGCGACGGGCGCTTTCGGGAAAATCGTCTTTCTGAAAGGGGGAGACAGCCGGTGCGAAGTCGATAGGGTAGAGGAGGCGCTTTCATGACGGTCAGACTGCTTTGTTTTTGCCTGATTCCATTATGCGGAACGCTGATCGGACTCGAACTGCGCCGAAGGCTGCGCGTGAGGGCGGAGAGCCTGCAAATGCTGCGGCGGAGTCTGTCGGAAATGAAGACGCTGATCGCGCA
>CACWOA010000162.1 GCA_902762395.1 uncultured Ruminococcus sp. | reverse complement strand
GGTACTCCTGAACTTTGCACAGGTTTAGACAGAAAAGACGCTGGAAGGCTGAACAGACTGACAATCGATGTTTCTAACATTCAGTTTTACGAACTGCCGTCCGAGTTGATTCCTCTCAATGTAGCAAGTTTAATCAATGATATACCCGTAGATGTGACGAAAAAGGATTCTTTCTTTCCGCTGTCCCGTATGTTGGATTGTTTGCAGAGCCGATACAATATGAAGCCGATCTGCCGGCCTGCATTTGAGCTTGAAGCAACAATGGATATGGAGAAATTCAAAGTCACCAGAAAGCTGATGGTTCCGGCCGACTATACATTTTGTGATCTACATCGCGTTTTGCAAAAGGCGTTTGAATGGAAAGACTATCATATGTATGAGTTCATCGTAGGTCAGATTCGTATTTCGTGTGCGGATGACTGGGATGAGGAACCCATTTCGCTGGCTTCTGAAATTGTCCTCTCTGAGCATCTGAGAGAAGGGGATACCTTCACCTATCTATATGACTTCGGTGACGGATGGGAAATTCGGATTCATGTTGTTTCGACCAGTTCTGATTATGACCAGCCTCAGCCGATATGCACGGAAGCAGTCGGAGCCGCTCCTCCGGAAGACGTGGGAGGCGTGTACGGCTATTTGGAATTCTTGGAAGCGTACAATGATCCGGAGCATCCCGATCACGATGACGTCAAGGAATGGGTTGGCTATTCGTGGAGTCCGGAGCCTAAAGTAAGATGGATCAATCATAAGCTGAGAAGGTGAGAAATTCATCATGAATGAAGGGTATCGGATTATTCACCATCTTCAATATGCCGTGATTCTGACTGATCAAAAAACATGTAGATATATAATAGCTCTGCAAGATACAGAGGATTATCCTTTAGTGTTTTTGCGTGAGTGGTATGATGATCCATTTACATCTGGTGACTATTACACTCTTTATGACAATGGGATCACAAGTTCTCAAACGAAAGAGATATTTAAACAGATGAAAGTTGGAGATACACTAAAGGCAAAGAAATTGTTTAGAAAGTATTTTAGGAGCGACGAGCCGTACTGTATAGAAGTTGAACCGGATGTACTTGATGGCTTGATCTCTGAAGAATGGCATGCTGTTTGGAAGGAAATGGAAATCATAATTATAAATTCCAGACACATAACTGGATATTGGGAAGTGGACGTTAATGACATTATAACTGATGATTAAAAAGTTATGTGAGCGATTCTATGATTGCCCACCGATTCATATTTTACTGGGAAAAGAAAACTCCTTGTTGAGGATTCCCTTTTCTTTGTTTAATGCGGCGCAATTTTTGGGCATTGATTAACTGCCCCTTTGCTCTTCTGCCTACTCCCCAATTCTCACCACACACCAAACCATGGAATCCAAATTCATTATCAAGAGCATCAAAAATCGGATGCAGAATTTAGCATATCATCAAAAAAGCATCAATTCCTCAATCATCAGCGGCGCGACCGGCAACAAATCCCCAAAAACGGGGAGAAGTCGGAGCGTGAGAGAAATTTCAACATTGTCTCCAAAACCCCGTGCCCAGGGTTCAAATCCTTCTGCCCCTGCAAGACCGTGACAATACGAACTCTACTATTATCTTCATCGGAATGGTAGTAGCGATGATTGTTCAAACAAAATAGAAACACGGCTCATGCACGGGTTGAAAAATCCGAAGCATGAGCCTGTTTTCGTTGTCGTGCCAAAATCGGGAGAAAATGGCACAGGATTGTGCCAAAAATCCGTAATTCTGGCACGTGAAAAAATCTCCGTGCCAAAAAGACAGGTTTTCCGTGCCAAAGACTGACAGCAGGATATTTTCGTAGGAAGAGCGCGTCGTACACTGTAGCAAGCAGGGAACTTGTGCGGCAAGTTCCGATCAGTCCGGCAGATCCTTTTCCTTGTCGGTCTTTTCGCCAAGGAGCTGCCGGATGACCCTGTCGATGATTGCCGGGTACTCCACGCCCATCAAGCCGACGTTTTCCAGTATCGAAAGCGCCTCATTGCAGACCAGCGCGACAATGGCTGCCGTCCTCAGAACGCTGTGCAGCCCCGCCATCAGATCAAGGCGGTACGCCACCAGCACAATCAGCAGCATAGCTCCTTTGCGGCATAAACCTTTCAACCCGACGCGGGATTCCAACGCGCCGTTTTTACTTTTCGGTGATCTGTTGAATATGCCCGCCACGGTCAGACCCGTGATCCAGTCCGCCGTCATGAATAAGAGCAGCGTAATAATTGCCCCGTCCCACTCGCCGATCAGCGCGGTCACGAATGCCCCGACGGCTGTAATAAAGGTTGTTTTTTCTATGTTCATGTTTTCCTCCGTTTAGTTTTTCAGTAAAGCCAGATGTCGCCTGTCTGAGGGTTGGACGGCTGCGACTGCTGCACATATATTTTGTGTCCGCCTACCTTTTCCGCATTTGGGGCAGTTCCGCAAATAGCACCGTAGTCGGTAGTCCCCATGTTTTGCACCTCCGTAACAGTAGAGCCGGTAACTGATACCGTTGCGATTGCCACTTCTCCGGCTGCGGCGGTTGTTGTTCCGGCTTTCACTTCGAGCGTCACCGCGCGGGATGCTTCATTCAGCTTTGCCACGATCAGATCGGTGCGCGTGCCGCTGGCGGATGTGCAGGTGACAGTGGAAGCCTCGTCGTCATAGAAAAACACACCGTCCACAAATCCCTTGCCGGCAGTCAGATTGACGGTCAGCCCGTCACCGACCGAAGCCGCAAAGGAGCCGGGTGTGATGCCGTTTTTGAATGTTGCCTTCATCAGCGCGGTAAAAAAAGCCGCGCCGTATTCTCTGTCATAGGAGCCGTTGTTTTCAACAGCATTGAAAAATCCGCTGTTCATCGCCATGTTATTTCAGTTTCCTTTCCAAATATTTCGGTAGCAGCAAATATCCTTCGCCAAAGACCACCGACAGCGAAAACGTGCCGTTTTCATAGACTTCCTCGCATTCTGTAATGCGCTTCTGGCATATAATCCCGTGCCGGTCGTCTTTGACGGTGCAGACGTCGCCCAGGTCAAAATCCTCACGGTATCGCAGCGAGGATTCGGTGTCGATCTCCGCGTCGCTCTTTTGGACGATTTCATACTGCGCGAGCTTTTCTTCGCCGCGCAGTGCCAGCCTTGCCGCGTAATCCTGGGCGGATTCGTTTTCTTCCTGCTGCACATCGCGGGCATCCACGAAGATTTCCCGCCGCCTGTCTCCGTCTGAATGATCTACCGTCACAAACTGACGTGCGCTGCCTTCGCCTTGCCCGGCCACAACCGCGTAATTCCGGTAATCCTTATCGGAGCACTCGTAGGAGAAGGATTTCAGGTTGTCCCATTCCTGCGAGAATATGGCGGAAGTACTGCGGTCGGTTCCCTTCCATACGGAAAATGTCAGCTGTCCGCTGCCGAGATCGCAGGTCAGGGAGCAGGACGCACCGACGGAAAAAAGCCGGTCATAGATGTATTCCATCAGATTGTCGCCTGTCACCTGTGTGGTGATGGAGTTTCCGATCTCCGGAGAATTGACCGTCCCAAGCGAAATGTCGGGCAGTAATACCGCGATCAGACTACGGGCAATCGTTTCCTGCGTCTTGCTGCCGAATGACTGCGCCGGATAAATCACCTTATCCGCAAGCAGGCATTCCAGAAAACGCCCTTTGCAGAAGCAGGAGGGAAAATTCAACCCGTAATTCTCGATGACCCCCACTTCGGAGCGATCAGGACGGCAGACATATTTTGCCGCAGCCAATTCCGCAAAAAGCGTATGCACACAGTGCAGTTCAAAATTGCCCGGTTCGTTGTATTTTCGTCGCCAGATGAGAGAAGAAAAATCGTCGATGATTCTGACAATTTGAAAATCACCGTTTAAAAGAAAAATATCCATCGTCATCAAATCCCATAGAATAATGCGGTGTACTGCACGTTGACCGCCAGCACCGCCGAGCCATCGTCCGAACCGTAGGCGAGCTGATTCAGCCCCACCTCCAGAAAGTCGGAAAATCGGCTTGTCGGGTCGATCAGACAGCGCGAACCGTTTACCGCCGCCGTTTTCGCCCTGCGCACCGTGGATATCGTCAGAACGCTCCCCCCGCTGAGGGAAGCGTTGACTTTTATCATTTTACCGTTGGTTCGGTTGAGGATGTAAGGCGCGGTCACGGGGAAAGCGGCGGCAAGCTCCGCCACCATATCGGCGTAGGTGTCGCCGCTGTTGAATATTTCAAGCTCCCCGGTGCCGCTCTGTATGCCGAGGACGGCGGGAAGGTGGCACGGCAGCCGGAAGCGCGGCGTGACGACGGCGGCGCTGACATATACCGAATCGGCAGCCTTGAAAAAAGGATCCGGACAGAGCACCGACAGGGAAGCGACAGATGGCGCGTGACGGTTGGATTCAGTGATATCAAAGTCAGAAGCGCGTCCTTCTATCGTCCGTACAATGCCGCCTCTCTGTGCAGTGACCGTGAGCGGTTTGCCCGGCGCAAAGAAGCTGATCAGCGACTGTCTGACCGATTCGGCATGGCTGCCGCCGAAATCGAATTTCAGTTCCAGCGTGCGGGAGCCAAACCGCGCAGTAGAGATGTACCCGCCGTCCGACGCGCCGCCTGACGACAGTTTCACGTCAAAATCGGCGGCGGCAAATCCGCTATGCGAGAGAATTTTGAAATCACAGGCATCGTCGCCGAAGGTGAATTGCCGGGTACCGTTGTGAATGGATATGATTAATTTTTCGGTCATCAGGTCACCTCCAATGCTTTACGCGCCGCTCGTGCGATCTGTGATGGCGTCTGGATAGGCTGATTGAATGTCAGCGTCTGATGGTAGGTGTTGCTGGTGTTGGTGGTATTG
>CACWOA010000161.1 GCA_902762395.1 uncultured Ruminococcus sp. | reverse complement strand
TCTCGGCTCACTGATATTTTTGATTTCTTCTTTTAGTGTTTTTATATCCATGCCTCTATTTTACATCTTCTTCTAATAAAAGTAAATGCTTTTACCCTGCCTGGAATAAAAAATATCTTGACAATCGGAGGGATAAGGGGTATAATGCAAATTACAGTTGAATTTTTCGATTATGCGTGTTCGGGAAGAATGATTCTGACCGCCTCTACAGAGAGCGAAGCCCACGGCTGCAAGGCTTCGCGGGTGTCCGGCGGAATGATGGCCGCCCGCAACGGCAAGCGCTCCGGTGAAGAATCGGACGTGGGTCAAGCGTTAATTGGCAAAAAGCGGCTTCGATGTTTTTTATATCATCGGGCAATAAGGGTGGTACCGCGGCTCCGTTCGTCCCTGTTTTCCCATCGGGAAGGCATGGCGGAAGGGGTCTTTTGTATTGCCGGAAAATATTTATTATAAACCGAGAAAGGATGACCATAAACATCATGGAATGGACAGGACTCAACGATCTGAGAGAAAAATATCTCTCCTTTTTTGAAAGCAAGGGGCATCTGCGCCTGCCGAGCTTTTCGCTCATTCCCAAGAACGACAACAGCCTGCTGCTGATTAACTCCGGCATGGCACCCATGAAGAAGTACTTTACGGGGGAGATCACCCCGCCCCGCAAGCGCGTGACCACCTGCCAGAAGTGCATCCGCACGCCCGACATTGAGCGCGTCGGCATCACCGCCCGTCACGGCACCTTCTTTGAAATGCTGGGCAACTTTTCGTTCGGCGATTATTTCAAGCATGAGGCAACCTCGTGGGCGTGGGAATTCCTCACCAAGACCCTCGAAATGGACACCGACCGCCTGTGGGTTTCCATCTATCAGGACGACGACGAAGCCTTTGACATCTGGACAAAGGAAGTGGGCGTGGCGCCTGAAAAAATCGTCCGTCTCGGCAAGGAGGACAACTTCTGGGAGCATGGCGAAGGTCCCTGCGGTCCCTGCTCCGAAATCTATTATGACCGCGGCGAGGAGTACGGCTGCGGCAAGCCTACCTGCGGCGTGGGCTGCGACTGCGACCGATATGTCGAAATCTGGAACAACGTCTTTACCCAGTTCGATTCGGACGGCAAGGGAACCTACACCCCCCTCGACCACCCCAATATCGACACCGGCATGGGTCTGGAACGTCTCGCCTGCGTGGTGCAGGGCGTGGATAACCTCTTCCTCGTGGACACCGTGCAGAATATTATGAAGCACATCAGCGAGATTGCCGGCGTGAAGTACGGCGATGACCCGAAGACCGACATTTCCCTGCGCGTCATCACCGACCACATCCGTTCCACTACCTTTATGATCGGGGACGGCGTGATGCCCTCCAACAACGGACGCGGCTATGTGCTGCGCCGCCTGCTGCGCCGCGCCGCGCGCCACGGCAGACTGCTCGGCATCGACAGAATGTTTCTCACCGAGGTCTGCGATACCGTCATCCGCGAGAACGAGTCGGCGTATCCCGAACTCAAGGAAAAGCGCGACTTTATCCATAATGTCATCGCCACCGAGGAAGCGAACTTTGCCAAGACCATCGACCAGGGCATGAAGATCCTCGAGGACTTCGTGTCGGATCACGACGGCGACACCCTCAGCGGCGAGGCGGCGTTCAAATTGCAGGATACCTACGGCTTCCCGATTGACCTGACGGTGGAAATTCTCGCCGACAAGGGCATGAAGGTGGACGTAGAGGGCTTCCGCAAAATCTACGACGATTACCGCGTCAAGACCAAGCTGGCGGGCGTTCACGCCACCACCGAAGCGTGGAAGGGCGACGCGGATCTCTTCAAGGATATGGAGGCGACCGATTTCCGCGGTTACACCGAGAGCGAATGCGAAGCCAGGGTCATTGCCATCGTTTCCGGCGGCGAACTGACCGACAGCGCATCCGAAGGCGAAGAAGCCATTGTCGTGCTTGACCGCACGGTGTGTTATGCGGAAAGCGGCGGACAGGTGGGAGATACGGGAACGCTCGCCGGAGACGGTGTGTTCGTGACGGTAAAAGATACCACCAAGAACAGCGCCGGCGTATTCCTGCATACCTGCGAGGTGACCGAAGGTCAGCTCAGTGTCGGTAATACGGTCAGGGTTGCTTATGATAAGGAAATCAGAATGGCGACACGCCGCAACCATACGGCGGCGCACCTTTTGCAGGCGGCGCTTCGTAAAATACTCGGCACTCATGTCGAGCAGGCGGGTCAGCTCGTAGACAGCCGCGCGGTGCGCTTTGACTTCACCCATTTCGCGGCGCTCACCGCCGAGGAGCTGGCGAAGGTCGAAGCGCTGGTCAACGCCGAGATTCTCAGCGCGGTGGAGGTAATCAATGTGGAAATGCCCATTGAGGAAGCCAAAAAGCTGGGAGCAATGGCGCTCTTCGGGGAGAAATATGGCGACGTGGTGCGCGTGGTGCGTTCGGCGGACGATTTTTCCATCGAGTTCTGCGGCGGCACCCATGTGGACAACACCTCCCGGATAGGTCTTTTCAAGATCCGGTCGGAATCCTCCGTCGCGGCGGGCGTGAGAAGAATCGAAGCCGTAACGGGCGCGAATGTGCTGACCATGCTGAATGAAGCCCTCGGCACCATCAGCGATGCGGCAGCCGCGATGAAGCTGAACAATCCCGCCGAGCTGGTGCGCAAGAGCGCCGCCATGACGGCCGAACTCAAGGAGAAGGACAGACAGATCGAGCAGCTTTCCTCCAAGATAGCGTCCATCGAGGTGGATTCGCTTGTGGAAAACGCATCCGCCATCGGTGAAACCAAGCTGGTCATCAAAAAATTTGAAAACGTCAAGCCCGACGAACTGCGCACAATGGGCGACAAGGTGCGTGACAAGTGCGCTGACAGCGTGGCGGTCTTTGCCTCGGTCAACGGCGAAAAAGGAACGATTTTTGTCGCGGTCGGCAAGGACGCGCTGACCAGGGGCGCCAACGCCGGCAAGATCGTCAAGGCAGTGGCGCAGATCACCGGCGGCAACGGCGGCGGCAAGCCCGACAACGCCATGGCAGGCGCGAAAGATCTGAGCAAGCTGGATGAAGCGCTGGGCAAGGCGTCCGAAATCGTGGCGTCGTTTCTTGCGTAACGGTATTGTCTGTTGCCTGCCCGGTCAACCGGACGGTCGTAGTACAGATTTGTATATGACACGCTTTTTTCCGAATGAGAGAATGTATGTTGCTTCTATTGAAAAAAAACATGATTACCATGTCAAATTACATACATTTTGCCACATTGACTTTGGGCTGATTTATGGTATAATAGTAAAGGTATTCATCAATATTATTTATACTAAGCGGTGGTCGGAAGGTTGGTTTGCCGGACGAAGGACAACCTCATGGCGGCGCGAAAAAAAGTGAAAGGGT
This sequence comes from uncultured Ruminococcus sp., assembly GCA_902762395.1. Taxonomy (GTDB): domain Bacteria; phylum Bacillota; class Clostridia; order Oscillospirales; family Acutalibacteraceae; genus RUG762. Next base: position 1,467 of record CACWOA010000161.1, on the reverse strand, counting down.
TTTGTTATGGAAAAAGATACGATTGATCTCAGATCCCTGCTGGATTTATTGCTCAGAAGATTATGGATCATTTTGGGAAGCGCTGTCCTCATGGGCGCCGCGTTTTTTGCTTTTGCAAAATTCGTTATGCCTCTCAAGTATGAATCCTATACTTCCATGTACGTCAAGAACAACACCAATACCAAGGAACAGCAGACCGACATTAACATCAACGACCTTAACGCGTCCAAATCCCTGGTAAGCACCTACATAGCCGTTCTCGACAGCGACACCGTGATGGAAAGCGTGGGCAACGCGCTTCAGGTCAAGTTTGACAAGGCTACGCTGGAAGAATCCTTTACCTTTGACGAAAAGGGTAAAATCAATATCGCATCCGTCAGAAAATGCTTCACTATGAGCTCTGTGGACGATACCGAAGTGATGAATATCACCGCCGTTACCACCGATCCGGAAGTCTCGGCGCATATGTGCAACGTCATTGCCGATATTGCGCCCGAATTCCTCGTGCGCGTGGTAGGCGCGGGTTCCGTGGAAGTGATTGACGCCGCTAAGATCAACGAGAAGGCTGTCTCGCCCAACTTCCGTTCCATGGCGATCAGAGGCGTTCTGGTGGGACTGGTTCTGTCGGCGCTCATTGTGGTGCTGGTGGATATGTTTGACAACACCGTCAAAGAATCGGACAAGCTGGTGCGCCGCTTCAATAAGGCGACCATCGGCGAAGTCATGGAGATCGAAGGCATCAGCGCCGGCAATAAAAAGGTGAAGAAGTCCACTGACGAAGAGCGTCTGCTGCTGACGGATACCAAGCGTGTTCCCTTCAACGTGGTGGAAAGCTACAAGTCCATCCGTACCAATATCATTTTCTCGCTGGGTACGACCGGCAAAAATACCATTGCCGTTTCGAGCTGTAACCCCAGTGAGGGTAAATCCACCTCCGCTGCCAACGTTGCGATTGCGTTTGCGCAGACGGGATGCAGCGTGCTGCTGATCGACGCCGACATGAGAAAGCCGGTGCAGCACAAGATTTTCAAGACCAGCAACAAGGTCGGTCTTTCCACCGTCATTATCGGTCTTTCCTCTGTCGAGGAATCGGTCAAGAAGGATGTTGTCAAGAATCTTGACCTTCTTCCTTCCGGCAAGATGCCTCCCAACCCCTCGGAACTGCTTTCTTCCCAGCAGTTCGGGGATATGCTCGAAAAGGTCAGCCGTATGTATGACTATGTCATCATCGACACGCCCCCGATCAATATCGTGAGTGACGCGGTTGTCATCAGCGGTCTGGTGGGCGGCGCCATGATCGTTCTCAAGTACGGCAGCACGACCTATGACGACGTGGGAGAAGCTATGAAGCAGCTCAATCTGGCGGGCGTCAACGTGCTCGGCTTCATGCTCAACGAAGTCCACAGAAGCCATACCGGCACCTATTATTCTTATAAATATAAGTATAAGTACAGTGATTACGGCTAC
>CACWOA010000160.1 GCA_902762395.1 uncultured Ruminococcus sp. | reverse complement strand
TTTCGATAAAAATAACTTGACATGCGAAATGCGTCGTGCTATAATATGACCGACATGCAGAAGATGGGAGGCGAAGAAAGGCTGAAAGAAAAAATAAAAGAGGGGCTTACCATTGTTTCGGTGGTGCTGGTCGCGCTGCTGCCTTTTGAGCTGCCGTGGCTGGCTTTAGGCGTATTGCTGGGCGCGTTTGTATTGGATGAAGCCTATGTCGTGAAAATGGATGACGTCTCACAATACAGCCGCCAGTATTTTCTCGATCGGTACTATTACTATGAATGCTACGAAGGCGGTCTGCGCGAGTCGATGGAATCCGATCTGTTGGTGTTTCCCGATCATGTGCCGGATGCCGCGGAGAGTCGGCTGGAATCGCGCATACGGGTCAACAGTTTTTGCAGCGGCAGCTATATTCTGCTGGAAAGCAAGCTGACCCCGACACAGATGGTGGGGGAAACCCTGCGGCTGCAAAATCTGTCAAAAACCATTCGCAATGATCTCATTTGGGAGGCGGACGAACCGCAGGAATATGTCGCCTCGGTGCGATACGACAGCGACTCCTATTGCTATCCCGCCTATATAGCGATAGACGGCCGCGGCGGAATCTATGAGTATGCACTGATCGACAGAGACGGCGGCAGAATCATCTATGTGTATATGGCCTATTTCCATGCCGGGAAGTTCCCGTATCATGACTATTTAAAGAAAGATCTGTCGGCGTATCCCGCCGAGGCAAGCCAATATGACGACGGTTTTTCCGTTTATCAGCATACGTTTGACAACGACGGCTATTCCTATCCGTTTGACGATTGGTATAATGAGGAAAAATTAGTGACAAGGAGTGGAACAATGGGATTTATGGCACGACTGGCGCTGGTTTACGCGGCTTTGACGGTGGCAAGCTGCGTGGCGTTTGTCAGGAAAAAGAAAGCCGTCGGATTTGCTTTGGTCGGCTTAATGCTTGTGGGCATTGTGGTGCTGGGGAGCCTTTGGGTTCTTTTTCCGATGTAAATTTGCAGGATAGAAAGAGGTTTTGCGTAAAATGAAGTGGATGAAATTATGGGCGGCATTGGCCGCCGGGGCTTTGCTTTTTGTGACAGCGGGGTGCGCGCCGGAGAAAAGAAGCGGCGCGGCGCATTACAGCAAGACGTATTACACCGCGAAATACGGGGGCGATCTCGACTCGAATCTGTCGGTTTTTCCCGATTCGGTGGAGGATGCGCAGGTCAATCTGTTTGAATCTTCGCTGGGCGAGGGTTTGTTTGACACCGACGGCTATATCATCCTCGACTGCTCCTATACGTCCGCGCAGTTGAAGGAGGAAGTGAAGCGGCTGCAATCGCTGTCCATGACCGTTTACCACTATGACGGACAGACCTTCACCAATCAAATCCTTTACGACGAAGATTCCTACCGCTATCCCGCCTATGTGACCATCGACGGCTTCGGGAATACCTATGAATATGCCCTGATCGACGGGACGGGCGGCAGAATCGTCTATGTCTACACGGCCTATATCAGCCCCAAGACCTTCCGATACCGTGACTATCTCAAAAACGACCTGACACAATACAACAAGGACGAGTTCAAAGCGTTCTCGATGTATAATCACTCCTTCGACGGCGGGCAGTCGTGGGATGAATTCGACGATAAACGGCCGGTTTCGGATACGGAAAAATAAAACAGAGGGAGAAAACGGCAATGAAAAAAAACAAATGGCTGAAAATCCTGCTCACCGTGCTGTATATTACAGGCATAGGGTGCCATCTGGTTTTGCTGTTGACCATGTGTCTGCACCCGCACCGTGTGGCGTCGCCCGATGCGATGCTGCCGATGACGGATTTTGAAAGAGCGTTTGTCATGATGGCGGCAGGGTTTATTCCGATGGCGGGTTCCGCGCTCTCGTTGGTTTGGGTGTATGACCTGAAAAACACGGCTCACCGGCGGCGGAATATGATTCTGGCGCTGCTTCCCGCTGCCGTTGACGCGGTTCCGTTTGTGTTCATGGCGGGACTGGTGCTGGTGATGCTGGCGGAGGCATGGCTGGAGGTTTTCGGACTGATTCATTAGAAAAGAAAAAAAGCGGGGGAAGCGCTTGCAAAGGGCGTTTTCTCCGCTTTTTTTTCCGTCCCGCGAAAAACAATCAAAAAACTGTTACAATGGAAGGATTTGCATCGCAAAACATTACTGAAATTTACCAGTTTTGCCTAAAAAACAGAATTTCTTTTAGTGCATTGTGGACTTGAATAATCCTTCGATTTGCGGTATAATAAGCACAATATTTGTAGTTTTTTTAACGGAAACAAACGGATACGACAGATACACTTCCAATCAAGAAAGCAGGAACGAACTATGCAGGATATGGTGGAACGCATCGTAGAGATGGATAAACGCGCCCGCGAACTCACCGACGCGGCGAAAAAGCTGCGGGTCGGTTCGGAGGACAGAATCAAGGCGAAAAAAGAAGAACTGCGTCAGGGGTACCGCGACAGGGCGAACGAGCGTGTAGAGCTGATTAAAAAGGCGGAGGTCAAAACCGCCGAAGTTGAGCTGAAAAGCGTGCTGGAACGCCAGAAGCAGATCGAACAGCAGCTTGATGCGCTGTATGCCGAAAAAGGCGACGAGTGGGTGGCGAAGATCGTTGCCCGTGCCACGGGAGATGATAAGTAATGTCACAGGCATCCAATGTGCTGCTCACCAAGAGCCGCGCGATGTTCGGCAAACGGCTGACGGGACAGAATATCGCCGATCTGCTGAACTGTCAGACCGTCACGGAGGTGGCGGTCTATCTTAAAAACAATACGCATTATGCCTATGCGCTGCGCAATATTGACGATGCCAACGTCCACAGAGGACAGCTCGAGGCGGCGCTCGATGAACTCATGCAGAGCCAGCTCACGTCGCTCGCCAAATACCGCGTGGATGCGGGAGAGTATATGCGCACCTTTGTGGTGTACAACATGGAGATTCGCGAGATTCTCAAATACCTGCGGCTGTTTTCGGCGGGTCGCGCGAGTGAATATGTCTTTGCGATACCGAAATATGTGACGGGACGCGACGGATTTGATCCCATCCGGCTGGCACAGGCGAAGACCTACGACGAGTTTCTGCGTGCGGTCAGCGGCACGGCGTTTTATAAGATCCTGCGCGGCATGGCGCTGGGCGATACCGTCGATTACACCATGATAGAGCACGCGCTGTATTCCTACCTCTTTCAGTACGCCGAGAACGAGATCAACCGCCATTTCCACGGCAGCGCCAAAGAGGATTTGCTCGGACTGCTGGGAACGCGGAGCGAACTGAACAGCTTTTTGAATATCTACCGCTTCAAGAAATACTACAAGGCGTGCGGCGAGGACGTGGCCCGTTCGCTGGTGTTTGACTTTCATTATAAAATATCCAAGAAAACCTTTGACAATATGCTCAAAGCCGAAAGTGCGGAGGAAACACTGGACATCTTTCGCAATGAAACGGTCTACGGCAGGGAATTGGGAACGATCGAGGACGACTTTATAGACAGAATGGTGAACCGCCTGAGCTACAAGCGGGTGCGCCATCTGATGCGGTTTTCCACTGACCCCACAGTGGCCGTGTTCTCCTATCTGCTGCTGTCGGGCATCGAGCGAAGAGACATCGTGACGATTATCGAGGGTGTTCGCTACCGCGTGTCCCCCGACCAGATCGCGTCGATGATTACCATACAATAGCATAAGAGTTGTATTTAAGGAGTAAGAGACAATGGCTGTAATGAAAATGAGGCTTCTGAGCGTCATCGGAAGCATCGACCAGCTGGACGCCGTGCTGGACGTCTGCTGTCCCTCGGAAAATTTTCACCTTGACCAGGCAATGAGCTTCTTCAAGGACAAATCGGAGTTTGTTTCTCTGAACGACGAAAATCCCTACACCTTTTATCTCAATAAACTGGGTGACGCGGTCAAGCTGGCGCGCCTTGAGGTGGAGCCGGCACACGACGCCGATCTGCTGATGAATTGGGACGAGGTCAAGGATTACGTGGAGACGACGGCGCAGAAGCTCACGGAATTTCAGGAGAATAAATTCAACCTGACACAGGAGATCGAGAGCTGCACGCAGTCGATGGAGCAGTTCAAACATTTCCAGGGCTTTGACATGAAGCTCGACGAAATTTTCAAGTGCGAATTCATCAAGGTGCGTTTCGGACGGCTGCCCAAGGAGAGCTACGAGAAGCTGAGCCTGTACAGCGACAACCCCTACATCGTCACTTTTCCCTGTACCAGCGACGACAAATATGTCTGGGGCGTTTACATGGCACCTGTTGAGAATATTCACGATGTAGACCGCATTTTCCGCAGTCTCTACTGGGAACGCCTGAAAATTCCGGACGCCGTGGGTACGCCGGAAGAAGCCTACAATACGCTGGCGGCGCAGCGCGATGAACTCAACGCCCGCTTTGACGAGGTCAAAAAGAACATGGACGACTTCTGGGCGGCGGAGGAAGTGCGGTGCTGCAAGGTGCTGAATTATCTGGAGCGCCACAAGAACAACTTCGACCTGCGGCGCTACACCGCCAAATACCAGCACAGCCGGATCTTCTTCCTCGCGGGCTGGGTGCCGGTGGACGGCGAAAAGGAATTCACCGGACGGCTTGACAAGCTCAGCGGCATCGAGTATAAATTTGAGGACGCGGACGCGGAGCCGAGCTACACGCCGCCCGTCAAGCTCAAAAACGCGGGTATCTTCCGACCGTTCGAGTTTTTTGTCAAGATGTACGGTCTGCCCAACTACGACGAGATGGACCCCACGCCGTTTGTGGCGATCACTTACTTTATCCTCTTCGGCATCATGTTTGCCGAGGTGGGACAGGGACTTTGCCTGTCGCTCATTACAT
>CACWOA010000159.1 GCA_902762395.1 uncultured Ruminococcus sp. | reverse complement strand
GCTCCACGGTTATCCCCCTCTTTCGCCTTTATTATTTTACCAGATTTTCCGCGTTTTTTCAATATGCCGGGACAACTTTTTCAGACTTTTGTACGTCGGTGAAAGGGAAAATACAAACACGCCTGCTGTCCTTCCTTCCATGAGGGCAGGACAGCAGGCGCGTGCGTTCTTACTGTTTTTTCGTAAAGAAAGCATCCCCAAAGGCGATTTCCGCATGGTCATGACCTGTTTTTGTACATACTATGTATATTTTCATGATTTTTACAGAGGAAACGTCAAGATTTAGTTCTACAGGGACAAAACCGTTTGTTATTTGATATTTTTCTGTTGTTTCATCATCAAACTGTATTTCTAAAATATATCCCCCTTTTGTTGCTTTGCTGTTGTCTGATAACGCCAATGTTCCATTAAAATTGCTATAATTACCGTTTAAGTAATACTCTAATGATTGCCAATAGACATTTTTACCATAATTAACATCAAGAGCTCTAAAGACTAAAGCATGATTTAAATTATCGCCTGTGTTGGACAGAATCACATCTTCTAATCTATAACTACCATTATTATTCAGTCCGCTATCATAAGCAAAAACCTGCATTTGATCTATCCATATTTTGTCGTCAGACTTAACATCCTCAGGTTTTGTACTTTCTGGTGTATCAATATCAGCCGTATTGTTATTAGTAGTCTCATTTTCTGAATCTGTAGAAGCGTCGCCTGTTTCTACATCCTCCGATACGATAGGGGGGACATCACTTGAAACTACATCTTCCTCCTTATCTGAAAGAAATCCTTTTCCAAAAATCCCGATAAGACCAATTACGATGGCGAGGGTGCCTATTATCAGCATAATGTTATTCGTATGGTTCTTTCCCTTTGGTTCGTCATCTTTTCCTGCAATAATGTGATAAATAGAAATAGCGTCAACTACAAAACCTAAAATGGTTGCAATAATTCCGAAATTCATTATAACCAGCTCCTTAATTAAATCATATATCCGTTCGGATATATTGTCAAGTCTTTTTTTGGTAAAGTGATAACCTTTTTATTAAGGGTAAGCTCTAAAATGTTGATTAGTTTGAAAGAGAAAGGAATGAAAAAGACATTCTTTATTTACAGCGATTACGGGATTTGCGGGAAGACCACGATTTGCAGCAGGCGGATGTTGCCAGGCTGCTTTACACGACACAGGCGCAGTATTCCCGTTACGAGCGGGGCGAAAGGGAACTGCCCCTCCGCCATCTTATGACGTTAGCGGATTTTTACGGCGTATCCGCCGATTATATTCTCGGACGAACAAACAAGCTGCATCCCGAATGTCCGAAATGCGGTGCGGTGATGATGTTCTCTGATCATACCAAAAAACAAACCGACCGTCAGGCTTGATTTTTTCAGAAATCATGAAAGTCTGGCAGTCGGTTTGTTTTGGATTATCTGTCACTCGCTGAGTCCGGTTCCCACGATGATGCCGCAGGCGATTTTCGCGCCGGAATTGCCGGAGGGCTGCGTCTGAAAATCGTCGTAGGCGGCGTGGAGAATGACGGTTTTGCCGATCACATCGTCTATGTTGAAGCGATCGAGGAGTACGGCGTTCCACGCGCTGCCCTGGTTGGCGAAGACGGGCGGGAGATCACCCGCGTGCTGGGGATGCGGGCAGTTGTCGGGATTGTAGTGCGTACCCGCGTCGGCGAAGGGATCCTCCTCTGTGCCGCTGCACGAGCCGCCCTCGTGAATGTGCATGGCGTGTATCGTGCCGCCGCAGACGTCTTCCGGCACGGGAAGCCCCGACAGAGCGGTAAGTACCAGCACCCCTTCGTTTTCGGGGTAAAATACCACTGAGCCCTCGATGTCCGGGTAGGCGGATGAACCGAGTATCTGCGCAATGGCGCCGGGCGGACGGCTGATAATCAGTTCCGCGATACCCGCAATAATGCTGTCTGAACCTGTGTTCAAAGCAATCACACCTTTCTTATGGATTATTACATCATATGCGCCAAAACAAAAACAGTCACACGGTTTTGTTTGTGTGACTGTTTTGCATCCGTGAATCAACGGAGAAACATTATAAAGAATTGAAAAGGTTTTCCAGTGCGCCGCTCATCGAATCCGCGGCGTGAAGCAGACGGCGGCGCATTTTGCGCTTGCTTGGCATGCCGCATACGCCGCAATATCCGGCGGCGCCCACCGCAGCGCCGAGAAGCATACCCAGACCGACCCCCTGCATGGTTTTTCTCATCTTGACGTTCATGTGACGCATCTCCCTCAAATCCAAAAGAAATTAGCCGTGTGTCAGCGGGCGGCGACAGGTTCTGTAAAAAATGCGCAAAAAATTTTTTGAGAAATTTGCGCCCCGCCCGCATTTTTATTATTGACATCGGGACGATTTTAATACATTATATAAGTATGGATTTCTTTCAATGGTTTTCCAATTTGCACGACATGAAAATGCTTATGAAGCCATTGATGCGATGCGATAATACCTTTTACAAAGAGGACGGATTATGGACTATGGCAACCCTTAATATTGTACTTGTCGAACCTGAAATACCACAGAATACCGGCAATATTGCCCGCACCTGCGCGGCGACAGGCGCACGGCTTCATCTGGTGGAGCCGTTGGGATTTAAGCTGGATGATAAAAAGCTCAAACGGGCGGGACTGGATTACTGGTACCTGCTCGATATCACCTATTATGCCTCTTTGGAGGATTTTTTTGCCAAAAACGCAGACGGTCAGTTTTATTATTTTACCACGAAGGCGCGTCATACGCATTCTGACATTTCCTATCCCGACAATGCCTATCTCGTCTTTGGCAAAGAAACGGCGGGGCTTCCCGAAAAGCTGCTGTTTGACAATCCCGACCGCTGCGTGCGTCTGCCGATGATTGGTCAGGCGCGCAGTCTGAACCTGTCCAATGCCGTTGCGGTGGGCGCCTATGAGGTGCTGCGCCAGTGGAATTATCCTGAACTGCAAAACTTCGGGCATCTGCGCGATTACAATTGGAATGAAGCACAGCCTCAAAAATGCTGAGAAAGGGTGAAACAAACCTTGAAAAAAATAGCGAGAATTGCGATTATTCTGCTGCTGATGGCAGGGACGCTCACCACTTTTGTTTTTATGGGGCTGGACAGCCGCAAAGCGCCGGAAGACCGGATGGGCGCCCGAAAGAACAAAACATCCTCCGTCACCAATGCCGCCGAGAGTATGCCGCCGGATGATCGGTCGCTGGTGATGGCAGAGGAACGGTTTTCCCTTGGTACGGGGGAATCCTGCCAGTGCAGTGTACTCTATGACGACGGCAATTTTCCGGAGGGGCTGTCCTGGAGCAGCTCCGATACGGATGTGAGCGAGGTGGACGGTACCGGCAGGGTGACAGCCGTCGCGCCGGGGCGTGCGGACATTACGGCTTCTCTTCCCAACGGTCTGAGCGCCTCTGTGAAGGTGACCGTTTACAGTGATCCGAGGGAGTCGGCGGCGACCGCGGTGAATGCGCTTGCCGTCAACGGCAGTGATGAAGCCATGCAGAATATCCGGACGCTCGCGGAAACATGGAATATGGCTAAGAGTGATTCCGCCAAAAACTACGCGGCGCTGATGAATGTGCTTCTCCAATTCTACACCCACGGAGAAAAGGGGAGCGGGAGCGCCCCCGATTTGTGGAAGGCTTTGAAATCCGCCAGTCTTGCTGTCCAGATACCGTCCGTCAACGAAGGTCTGCTGCGCCGTGCGGCGCTTTCGGCGTATTGTCACGGAGAGAAGGACGCTGCCGACGTGACGGTTTCCTTTACGGGCGACTGCACCTTTGGCTACTTCAACGAAACCGATATCGACAATATGTTTCCCTCTGTCTACCGCAATTCCGGCAGTGTGACCTATCCCTTTGATCTGACGAAAAATGTCTTTGGCGCGGACGACATCACCATGATTAACTTTGAGGGTACACTTACCGAATCCACCGAACATAAGGACAAGACCTTCTATTTCAGGGGCGAGCCGTCTTATGTGGATATTCTTACTCATTCGTCGGTGGAAGCGGTGACGCTCGAAAACAACCATTCTTACGATTATTTTGAAAAGGGATATTTAGATACGTTCGGCTATCTGAAAGAAGCGGGAATCCGCTGCGCGCTCTACCACTCGCCGGCCCCGATGACCGTCGGTGACTACCGCGTGGCAATGATTGCGTTGTCTATGGTGGGAACCAACTATACCGATGAATTCCGCAGTACCGTGGAACAATACATCAACCAATACCGTGACAGCAGGACGGTGATTGTCCTGAATGTTCACTGGGGCGTGGAAAGCTCTGATACCCCGGAAGCATGGCAGATCGAAGCCGCTCACAGTATGATTGATGCGGGCGCTGACCTGATTATCGGACATCACCCGCACGTCGTGCAGGGCATTGAGGTTTACAAGGGACATTATATCGCTTACAGCCTGGGCAATTTCAGCTTTGGCGGCAACTCCGCTTCCATCAATCCCGAAAGTATGATCTTCCGTGCCTCCTTCTCCAAAAACGCCAACTGCAATCTGGCGCTGAGCCGCGTTTCGGTGGTACCATGCTACACTACCTCATCCGGCAGCACTTCCAATAATTTTAAACCCACGCCGCTTTACGGGAGTACGGGAAAAGCGGTCATCGACAAGATTATCTCTCTCAGTGCCGGACTCGAGGGCGGCGTTACCTCCCTGACATGGAGTCGCATTCCGTAAGTTTTATGTCCGCGTCAGGAAACGACGCCCCGCAACCTATCGCTCTTTAACCACTATCCACAACTTAAGCACTCCCCCAGTACAGCCCCCTCAAAGAGGGAGCCATTATTCGCCTCCCTCTTTCCTGTATCGCAAGCGATACAAGGGGAGGTGGCACGCCGCAGGCGTGACGGAGGGAGTTATTTTCCCTAAGTTGTGGATAGTGGCTTTTTAACGGTAAAAAAATAAGCCGCTCCGATGGATCTGTAAAGATGGGTCGGAGCGGCTTATTTCTGTTTTTCAGAAACTAATCAGAAAGTAATAATGGAAAATTCCTTGGGAATTACACGAGAAGCATTTTTTACTCTGCGGGGGTCTCAGCGGGAGCCTGGGCGACCTCCTCCACAGCTTCGGCTGCTTCTTCGACAGCCTCGGCGGGAGCTTCGACGGCTTCTTCGACAGCCTCAGCGGGAGCCTCGACGGCTTCCTCGACAGCTTCGGTTGCTTCCTCGACAGCCTCAGCAGGAGCCTCGACGGCTTCCTCAACAGCTTCGGTTGCTTCCTCGACAGCCTCAGCGGGAGCCTCGACGGCTTCCTCGACAGCTTCGGTTGCTTCCTCGACAGCCTCAGCAGGAGTTTCGACGGCTTCCTCGACAGCTTCGGTTGCTTCTTCAACAGCCTCAGCGGGAGCTTCGACGGCTTCCTCGACAGGAGCAGCGGTTTCAGTGGAAGCGGCGTTCTGTGCAACGGCTGTGGCAACAGCGGCAGCCGCGGCGGCGGTAGCTACATCAGAGGTGTTTGCTGCGTTTTCAGTTGTAGCCGGGGTTGCTGTCGCAGCAGAATCAAAAGGGACGGCAGGCTGAACAGCGGGCAGACAGATGTCAGGGAGTTCCTGAAGGGTAACGCTGCCGTTGGCGACTGCTTCGGCCTTGAGCTTGTAATAAGCCTCGGTCATGGTTGCCTGCATATAGGGTGAGAGGTAGATACCGAGCAGACCGCAGGTGCAGACGGTGCCGATGATCCAGAGAATGAAGGAAAGCTCAAGAACAAAGAGATCCCATTTGTGACCCTTGGTCATAGCCTTGGAAATCTGGAAAGCACGCTTGCCGGAAATGGAGGGATTCTCCGCGAGAATGTAAGGAACCATGCTGTACTCATAGGACTTGATGATACCGGGAACGATAAGGAGCAGGCTCCACAGGAACACCTTAATGCCCATCCAGAGCATGGTGAAACCGACGTTCACACAGTTCTTGAGAGGAACAAAGAGTTCACCGAAACCGGTCTTGACGCCGCGGCTCTTTTCAAAGAAGCGGTTGAGACCAACG
>CACWOA010000158.1 GCA_902762395.1 uncultured Ruminococcus sp. | reverse complement strand
GAGAAGAACTTCAAGAGAATAGTCTGATGAATACGTCTTTTCCGGTTTTCGAAAAGTATTCTTATATACCGATAAACGCAGGACCTACTGCGAGCGGCAAAAGCGCGCTTGCTCTGGAGATCTGTAAGACCGCAGACGGTGAACTGGTCTGCGCTGATTCGATGCAGATATATAAAGGCCTTGATATCGGAACGGCGAAAGATACGAAGGAAGAGATCGGTGATATCCCGCATTACATGACTGATATCGTCGAACCCGGTACGAACTTCTCGGTCTACGATTATCTGAGCGCGGCTCTCCCTGTGATCAGGGATATTTTGGAAAGAGGCAAACTGCCGGTCGTCTGCGGAGGCACCGGTCAATATATTTCCTCGCTTCTTTACGGCCTTGATTACGGTACCGGTGATGAGGACGCTGAGATAAAGGTAACAAGAGAGCTTACCGAAGAATATGAGAAGAACGGTATTGAGCCGTTGTATTCAAGGCTTAAGGAGATCGATCCCGAAGCTGCCGCAAATATCGAGCCCAATAACACCAGACGCGTAATAAGGGCTCTTGCTGTATATGATGCGCTTGGCATGACTTTTACAGAAAAGAACAGAAGGTCTAAAGCAAGCGGACCTGAGTATCCGTTTAAGGTGTTCATGATCGATTGGGACAGGGAAGTACTATACGACAGGATCAACAGAAGAGTCGGCATCATGATAGAGAACGGCCTTGTCGAAGAAGCAAAAATGCTGCAAAGCCTGAATGTCGGACGTGTCTATCAGAAGATACCGTCGCTTTATCTGGAACGCGAGGAAACCGCTTCTATGGTTTCACGACTGAATGCCAACGGCATCGAGACGGTCGCATTGATGGGGGATCGCGCGTGGGGACTGGAAGAGAATGATCTTGCCGAGCCGAAGGAATATATCGACTGTCTGGCCGCCTACAACCAGCGGGTCGGCGGTTCGGCAAAGGTCGGCGCGATTGCGCTGGACGTGGAGACCTACACCTATAGTTCGTGGAAGGACGATCGCGTGACGTTTTTTGAAACATATATTGAAAAAATGCGGGTGTTGTATGACTATGCCCACAGCAAAGGTCTGTCCGTCATACAGGTCATTCCGGTGCATTTTGATTCGATTGACGAAACACTGATGAGGCGGTTTGTTTCCGAATGCTGCGACGAGCTTTCACTGATGAATTATAACAAGTCCACACAGGTAAAAGCCATTAAAGGCGAAGTGGCGATTTGCCGCGAATTGGGCATTCCGGTGGAAACCATTTTTGAAACCATGCCTTATAGCGATTATTACAGCGTTACGGAAGAGATCACCTACTATTATGAAGGTTTGGAAGCACTCAACGCAAAAAAGAATGAAATTCTGGACACATATGGCTCGGACGGATTGTCGGTGTCTTATCATCACCTCGATACGATGTATCATGTTGTCACCGGGCGATACATTGCGGAGATTTATGGCTATACCGATAAAAACGATCCCAACAGGAACAAGTTGGGGCAGACCGATGCGCTCGATACGATCATTCTGACGGGGGACGACGGCAGTGTCATCACGGCCGGTCTTTACAATCCCAACCGCGGCGCGCAATATGAAGAAAGCTGCTATCTCGCGTTTGGCGTCAGTCCCGATGTGACATATACGGTTTCCGCCGGTTCTGCTTCCTATACGGTGCCTTCACCTGCCAAGACATTTGCCATCGAAGAAAATAAGCCGGTGGTCTACACCAGCATACGCGTCCAATATACGGGAGAAACACCTCCGGAAGAACCCGATGAGCCGGAAGAACCCGATATTGATCTTTCGATACTTGGCGCGAGTATCCGTCTGTCTGAGCCATACGGCATTCGTTTTGGCATACGGCTCGGTAAGGGAGGAGATTTTGGCAACGTCCCGATAGTGGAATACGGCACGTTGATGAAGCCGACCCAGCTTCTGGGGGAGGAAGAGTTGACGCTTGATACGCCTAATGTGCGGCGTATTCCGGGCAAGACCATTTACAGCGAAACCGACGCCGAGCGGATTTATACCGGCGTGCTGATTAATATTCCGGCCGAACGGCTGGATGAGGCGATCAGCGGCAGAGGATATCTGATTTATCAGGATGCGGACGGCGGCTCTCACACCATATATACCGATACGGTGACCCGTTCCTTCCATGATGTGGTGGAACTGGCGTATAAGCATTATTCCTCCCTGTCCCATCCGACGGATGCGCAGCTTGCGGTGCTTGCCAAACTGGAAAAGCTGAGGGCGTAACAGTCTGATTAGAAAAAAATCCAAAAAAATCAAAAAAATTGAAAAAAACACTTGACAAGCGGGAAGCCCTGTGTTATACTTTAGAAGCTGTCGCGGACAACGACGAAAAACAAACGACACGGGGCATTAGCGCAGTTGGGAGCGCGTTTGAATGGCATTCAAAAGGTCAGGGGTTCGACTCCCCTATGCTCCACCATTTCAATGTCTTGCGAATTTTCTTCGCAAGACATTTTATTTGCCGGTGTGATGGAATTGGCAGACGTGCCGGACTCAAAATCCGGTGGTAGCGATACCGTACCGGTTCGACCCCGGTCACCGGCACCAGCAGCAATAAAGCCGCACTTATCAAGTGCGGCTTTATTGCTGATTGAATAGAAAATAGATAATAATGAAACAGACAGCAGATGCGAGAGGACGGGAAGGCATGATTAAACTTGAACGGGCAAGCGTGATGAATCTGGAAAACGCCATGAGAGGCGCGCGCAACCCCATGAACAGTTGGGCGCGCAGCGACAGCTATTACAATGAGGCGGGGGATTATGTGCTCGGTCCGAATGATCTCGATCTTGCCAGGCGGCTGCGCAAAGCGGGCAGCGATCACCGCAAGTTCCTGCGGCAGGTGTTTGTCTCGGTGGATATCACCGCGCCGATGTACTGGTGGAAGGAATACGACACCTACAAGATTGCCACCGTCGCCAATTCCACCAGCACCATGCATAAGATTACCAGCAAGCCTTTCGATATCGACGATTTCAGCCACGACCACATGACGGCGCAGACCGAAGCTTTTATGCGGCGCATTGTGGATGAGCTGGAAGCCATCCGTCTGCGCTACATCGAAACCAAGGACAAATCCGACTGGTACGACATCATCCAGTTGCTGCCCTCGAGCTACAACCAGATGCGCACCTGCTCCTTCAATTACGAAACCCTCATCAATATCTACTACGCCCGCAAGGATCACAAGCTCGCGGAATGGCACGCCTTCTGCGACTGGATTCTGACGCTTCCCTATGCGGAGGAACTGATTGTCGGCGGAGAAAAGTGATTTTTCAGAACAGCCCGTTTTGGCATTGGAAAAAAATGTCAAAACGGGTTTTTTGTTGGAATTTTGAAGGTCTGATAAAGAATAAATAAAAATAAAATGCTGTCAAAAAAATTTTAAATTTTGTATAAAATGTCTTTTCTTTTTCAAAATATGGTGGTATAATAAAAGAAATCAACCGAAAGGGGCTTGTTTGATATGAAAAAATTACGCCGTGTGCTGGCGCTTCTTCTCACAGCCGCAATGCTTACCGCATTTGTGGGGTGCCAGAAGGAAGTGACCGCCGAAAACCTGATGGAAAACGTCGAGGCGGAAAACGCCTCCGAAATGGATCTGGACAACGATTTCTGCAAAGCCTACCGAAAGGCAGCGTTCGGTATGCTGCAAAGCGTCTACACCGCGGACGGCGGCAATGTGGTGATTTCGCCGTTGTCGGTCTTTTATCATCTCGGCATTCTCGGCAACGGTTCGGAAGGCGCGTCCCGTGACGATCTGGAGCATATGTTCGGCAAGGGTATGACGGTGACGCAAATCAATGTAGCGCTCCATTCCTACATCGAACAGCTTCAGAACACCGACACCGCCAAGATGTATTTTGAAAATGCTATGTGGTTCAATTCGGATAAGAACTCACAGCCGAACAGCGAGTTTTTGCGGACCGTCTCGAGTTATTACGGCGCATCCGCTTATAAAGAGAGCTTCAGCGGAGAGGCTGTAACCAACATCAACAACTGGATTTCCAACCAGACCGATATGGATATCGAATATCTTCTCGACGATATACCGGAAGAAGCGCCCTTTTATCTGATGAGTGCCGCCGTGATGAACGCCGACTGGTCGGTGCCTTATTCCTATGACAACATTCAGGACAGTACTTTTACCAATTCGTCCGGTATAGAAGAAAAAGCGCAGATGATGTCGGCTTTTGAAGGGAAATATATGGAGACAGAGTCCGCTGTCGGATTTGTCAAGAATTATGCCGGCGGAAACTATGCCCTGCTGGCGATTCTGCCCAACAGCAGCGATCTTACAGGCTTTATATCCTTTCTGACGGTCTCCGGACAGTTTGACAAATTCCTTGAATCGGGACAGAAAGCCGTGGTAGACGCGACGGTTCCCAAATTCTCCTGCGAATACAAGGGAAGCGCGATGGATATCGTGAAGGGTATGAACCTCGACCGCTCGTTTATCGAAAGCAGCGCGCAGCTTGGCGGCATTGGCACATGCGACGGCAATATGTATGCCGGTGACCTGTATATGAGAACCATGCTGAGCGTCACGGAAAAGGGAACCAGCAAAGGAACCGCCGCTACCGTTTCCAATAAGGACGTACCGACGAGCGTATATGTTGTCACGCTCAACAGACCGTTTGTTTACGCGGTGATTGATACACGTTACGACCTGCCGGTTCTGGTGGGCGCAGTGAACACATTGAAAGACTGAGATAAAAAAACGGAATCGTACCCTGTATTCCGCATATTCGCGTCCGCAGAGGCCGTGTCCGCTTTTTGCGGGGACGGTCTTTTATTTTTTCTTATAGAAAGGGATGACTGATGAATGATGACAC
>CACWOA010000157.1 GCA_902762395.1 uncultured Ruminococcus sp. | reverse complement strand
GCATCGTGTACATATTGGACCCTCCCCAAAAATATCAAAAAACGATTGACCGGCAGGCGCTATTGCTTGACAAAATAATAGTATACCACAGTCTTGCCGATTCTTATTATGAATTTCAGGAGCGAAGGACGTTTTTGGCAACGCTTCGATACGAGGTGTGCGGGTCGCCTATACGGGGAACTCGGGGCGGCTTTTGTAGATGCCCTGCAGCAGCTTCACGAAAGCAAGCACTTCCTTCCTGCGCTCCTGCTTGTGGGTGCAGAGCACGCAGGGTACCGTTTCCTCGCAGTCGAAGGGCGTCCACGCAAATTCGCCGCTTTGGTCGTTCAGGAAGCCGGGTGCGAGGCAGACGCCCTTCCTGGCGGCGACGTTCGTCAGCGTCGTGTCATGGTTCGCGCTGTTGAAATAAGAGACGCCCGTCGCCTCGATGACGCGCTGCTGGACGCGGCGAAGCTGCGGCGGGGAGCCGCCGCCCACCATCAGCGTCCGTCCCGCCAAATCTTCGGTGCGGACGAGATCTTTTTGCGCCAGCGGGTCTGCCGTTTCCGTAATCAGATAGATGCGGCTCTCGAAAAGCGGGTGCAGGACGACGTCGGGGATATGCTTCACGTCGTGCTCCATCGCGAACAGGATATCTTCCTCGCCTTTCAAGAACGAGGCGGCTTCGGCAAGCGGCAGGAAATGCGGCGTCACCGAGACCGCCTCGTTTTCCTTTTCAAATACCTCGATGGCCTGCGGCAGAAAATAGATGGCCGAGCGCATCGGAAGTCCGACGGTGATGTCCGTGCGATAGCGCGCGCTGAAATTCTGCCCCTGCTCCGTCGCCCGTTTCAGTTCGTTCCGGACATTGCGCAGCGTCGTGCAAAACTGCTCTCCTGCCGGAGTCAGCGAAGCCCCGCGTCCCGAGCGGTCGAACAGTGTGAAACCGATCTCGTCCTCGACGGCTTTGATCTGATAAGTCAGCGTCGGCTGGGAAATGAAAAGGTTTTCCGCCGCCCGGTTGAAATTCTTTGTCTGCGCCAGCTCCAGCACGCAATCCATCTGTTTTGTGTTCATTCGCGCAATCCTTTCCTGATAGAAAAATTCTATTGGTTATAAAGCCTTTATATTGGATATTTCAATTATAGACGGTTATAATCAATTTGCAAGATGAAAATAAACTTGATAGAAGCGAAGGGAGCGACGATTTATGCAGTATGTGAAATTCGGCAGCACGGGGATGGACGTTTCGAGGATTTGTCTCGGCATGATGAGCTTCGGGAAACCCGGCAAAGAGAACGGCGTGTTCCCGTGGGCGAAGGACTACGAGGACGGCAAGGAGATGTTTAAGAAGGCTGTTGACCTTGGCATCAACTATTTCGACACGGCGAACGTGTATCAGATGGGTACCAGCGAGGAAATCACGGGACGGTATATCAAGGACTTCGGACTGAACCGCGACGAGATCGTGGTGGCGACGAAGGTGAATTTCGAGATGCGCCCCGGTCGTCCGAACGGCGGCGGCACGTCGCGCAAGAACGTGATGGCGGAAATCGACCACAGCCTGCAGCGGCTCGGCCTTGACTATGTGGACCTCTACCAGATTCACCGCCTCGACGCGAATACGCCGATGGAGGAAACGATGGAGGCGCTGCACGACGTGGTGAAAAGCGGTAAGGCGCGGTACATCGGCGCGTCCACGATTTTCGCGTGGCAGCTGGAGCGGATGCAGAACATCGCCGAAAAACACGGCTGGACGAAGTTCGTTTCCCTCCAGCCGCAGTACAATCTGATTTACCGTGAGGAAGAGCGGGAAATCCTGCCTCTCTGCGCCGACCGAAAGATGGCCGTTGTGCCGTGGAGCCCGCTGGCGGGCGGACGCTGCGCGCACCCGTGGGGCACGGTCACGGAGCGGAACAAGGTGGACGACGTCTCGCCGATGGTCTGGGACGCGACGAACGATGTGGACAAGGTGGTCGTGGACAATCTTGAAAAGGTGGCGAAAGCGCACGGCCGCACGATGGCGCAGGAGTCTCTGGCCTGGATGCTGTCGAAACCGTACATCACCGCGCCCATCGTCGGCGCCACCAGCGTGGAGCACATCGAGGAAGCCGTCGCCGCCCTCGACATGAAGCTCGACGAGGACGAAATCGCGGCGCTGGAAGCTCCGTATGTGCCGCACATCAAGACCGGGGCGTTTTAAAGAAGGAGTGAACGACATGGAAAAAGACGTATTCCAAATGCTGAAAGACGGCGATCCCGTCGATATGACGCAGCCATATTATCTCGCGGCCATCGAACATCTGAATTTCGGCACACAGATGAGCCACAAGCTCAATCACGCGTTCCCGACAATGGAAAACCTGCGACCGCTTTATGAGGAGATGTTTGAAGGCCGCATCCCGAAAACGGTCAACATCATGACTCCGATTCAGATTGACTTCCCGAAACAGGTCACATTCGCGGAAAACGTGTTCATCAATCACAGCCTGACGCTGATGGCAGCGGGCGGCATCACCATCGACGAGGGGTGCGAGATTGGCCCGCAGGTCACGATTGTCACGACGAATCACGATTTTGACGACCACGTCGTGCTGAAATGCAAAGGCGTTCATCTTTGCAGGAACGTTTGGATCGGAGCGCGGGCGCTGATCCTGCCGGGCGTGACCGTCGGCGAGAATTCCGTCATCGCGGGCGGCGCGGTGGTGACAAAGGACGTTCCGCCGAATACGGTGGTGGGCGGCAATCCGGCGCGGGTGCTGAAAAATTTGCCGTCCCCGAAGGCGGGGCAAAAACAAAAGAAGCTCTGGGAAGCGGCGGCGAAGCTGTAACAGTCGGTTCGCCATGAAATTTAAGGAGATGCGATTATGGAAAAGAAAAAAGAAGTCGTGGTGCTGGTCGGCGCGGGGGCCATCGGACAGGCAATCGCGCGGCGGGTCGGCGCCGGACGTCATGTGGTGCTCGGCGACCTGAAAAAAGAAAGCGCCGACGCGGCGGCGCAAATTTTGGAGGACGCGGGCTTTGAGACGAGCACCGTCGCCGTGGATATTTCCTCGCGGGATTCGATTCTCGCGCTCATCGAGCACGCGCAAGACTTCGGTCCGATACTGAACGTCATCAACGCAGCGGGCGTCTCCCCCTCGCAGGCGCCGGTGGAAGCGATCCTGAAAGTGGACCTTTACGGCACCGCGGTGCTTCTGGAGGAATTCGGAAAAATCATCGCCAAGGGCGGCTCCGGCGTCGTGATTTCGTCCCAATCCGGCCACCGTCTCGGCGCGCTTTCCGAGGAGGAAAACACGGCGCTCGCGACGACGCCGACTGAGGAGCTTTTGGGGCTGCCTATGCTGAAATCCATCACCGACACGCTGAAAGCCTACCAATATTCCAAGCGGTGCAACGTGCTCCGCGTGATGTACGAGGCGACGCGCTGGGGCAAACGCGGCGCGACGGTCAATTCCATCAGCCCCGGCATCATCATCACGCCGCTGGCGAATCACGAGCTGAAAGGTCCGCGGGGCGAGGGCTACCGTACCATGCTGGCGAAGTCTCCTGCGGGCCGCGCCGGAACACCGGACGAGGTGGGCGAGCTGGCCGAGTTCCTGATGTCGAAACGGGGACGCTTCATCTCCGGCAGCGACTTCCTGATGGACGGCGGCACGACGGCCTCCTATTGGTACGGAGATTTACAGTATTTGAAGAAAACTCATTAAGGAAACACTGAATAAGTCCCGTTCGCCTCTGTCGGGTCTATTCCGTCACGCTTCACGTTCGGGACCAATCCCTGATTGTAGTAGAATTTCAGCCCTTCGTAGGTCATGTCGGTTTCCTTGCAGACCTCCCGCATCGTGAACCCGCCAAAAAATTTTTCAAAAAACGCTTGACCGGTAGATGCTACCGTTTGATAGAATGTTAGTATAACAGAGGTTTTCGCCGATGACAAGAAAGGAGTCCTTTGGATGAATGGTATTTCCCGACGCGATTTTATGAAGAAAGCGGGCATGGCGGCGCTCGGTCTGAGCTTTGCGGGGATTTCCGGCCTTGCGGCAGGCTGCGGCGGGGCGAAGGCTGCCGACGGCAAGACCGCGGCTGCGGCGAAAGCGGCCGCGTCCGGGCCGGAGTCCGCGGAAAAGGCGAAGGTCTATTTCACCGACAAGATCGACGCCGAGCATCTGATCAAGCTCTACCAAAAGGTGAACGCGGAGATTCAGGGCAAGGTCGCCGTCAAGCTGCATACGGGGGAGCCCCACGGTCCGAACATCCTGCCCCGCGAGATGGTGCGGGATTTCATGGCGCAGATTCCCGGCGCGACGATCATCGAGGCGAACGTAGCTTACGGCAGTCCCCGCGCTTCCACGGCAGGCCATCGGGAAACGCTGGAGACGAACGGCTGGACCTTCTGCCCGGTGGACATCATCGACGAGGCGGGCGACGTCAATTTCCCGGTGAAGGACGGGCTGCACCTGAAGGAAGTGGCGATGGGCGCGCATTTGGCGAATTACGATTCCCTCGTGGTGCTGACCCATTTCAAAGGGCACGCGATGGGCGGCTTCGGCGGCTCGCTGAAGAACATCGCCATCGGCTGCGCGTCGGGCAAGACGGGCAAGCGTCAGGTCCACGGCGTCGTCGATTACGGCGAATGGGTGACGGGCGAGCTCTTCATGGAGCTGATGGCGGACAGCGGCAAAGCGACCTGCGACCATTTCGGCAAGCACATCACGTTCCTGAACGTCCTGCGCCGCATGAGCGTGGACTGCGACTGCGCCGGAACGGGCGCAGCGGAGCCGGTGATTCCCGACCTCGGGATGATGGCCTCGACGGATATCCTCGCCATCGACAAGGCGTCCGTCGATATGGTTTACAATTTCGGCGACGCGCGCAAGAACGACCTGATCGAGCGCATCGAGAGCCGCAAGGGGCT
>CACWOA010000156.1 GCA_902762395.1 uncultured Ruminococcus sp. | reverse complement strand
GATCCGGAAATTGTTATGGCACCCGACGAAGATGCCTTTGACGAGTCCGATCTGAACGCTTACGAATTCTTTACACAAAATATCCTTTCGGATATGGACAAGGACAGTTCATGGAACGGCGAAAGCTTTTTTGCCGAGAAAGAATCCGCTCCCGCAGACGAAGAAGAACCCGGGGACGACTTCCTTCCCTTCTCCGGCAGAACGCCCTCCTATGCCGACATACAGACGCCGACAGCCGCCCCCTTCTTTTCGGAGGAATCTCCGCGTCCCCCTCATGCGGAGCCCGTGCCGCCCCCGGCGGACGAGCCGGACAGCCTCGTACCGCAGGAAGAGGAAAGTAAGCCGCCGCAGGTCTCCTCTGCTGACGAAACGACCGATATCAAGATTCAGATTCTGGTCAAAGCCGCCGAGCAGGGCAACGCCGACGCACAGTACAAGCTGGGCGCGAGCTATGAACACGGCGACCGCGTAGAACAGAACTATGTCAAAGCGGCTCACTGGTACATTCTCTCCTCCAACCGCGGCAATCCCAACGCGCAGTATAATCTGGCGGTTATGTACGAAAAAGGGCTTGGCGTCAGCCGAAACCTCTACGAAGCGGCGGAGGTTTGTCAAAGCCTCCGAAAAGGGAAACGCGGCCGCTATTTATCACCTGGGCATTTGTTTTGAATGCGGTCAGGGCGTGGAGCGCGATTTTTCCCATGCGCTTCAGCTTTATCTTGCCGCTGCCAACCAGGATTATCCCGAGGCGCAGAACGCGCTCGCCAACTGCTACATGAGCGGCAACGGCGTTCCTGCCAACTACACGGAAGCCGTGCGCTGGTACAGCAAGGCGGCCAGAAACGGCAATGTCCCCGCGCAGTTCAATATCGGCTTCTGCTGTGAAAACGGTCTGGGCATTGAGAAAAACACCGATATGGCTTACCGTTTTTACCGCATTGCCGCCGACAACGGCAGCGAAAGCGCGGTCAGGCGTCTCACGGAACTGGGATTTATTCAAGCGGATAACGATTAAATATTTTGACAATAATCTCTTATTTCGGTAAAAAAATATATTGATTATTTCCGAATCTTGTATTATAATAAAAGCGGTATAGAATGCTTCATCGGCATTTGCCAAATTATCAGTATTGTGAGGTATGTTGTATGCAATATGAAATCAAAGGAACGCCCTTGCCGGTCGTTACCTGCACACTGCAGGAAAATGAAAGAATGATTACCGAAAGCGGCGCCATGAGCTGGATGAGCCCCAATATGCGCATGGAAACCACCAGCAACGGCGGTATCGGTAAGGCGTTCGGCAGAATGTTCTCCGGCGAAAATATGTTCCAGAACATCTACACGTCCATCGGCGGTCAGGGCATGATCGCCTTCGCGTCAAGCTTCCCCGGCACCATTCTCGCTTTTAACATCACCCCCACCAACACCATCATCGTGCAAAAAAGAGGCTTTCTTGCGGCGGAAGCAGGCGTGCAGCTCTCGGTTCACTTTAACCAGCGGTTCGGCGCGGGTCTT
The DNA here is from genome assembly GCA_902762395.1 of uncultured Ruminococcus sp. GTDB lineage: Bacteria > Bacillota > Clostridia > Oscillospirales > Acutalibacteraceae > RUG762. The sequence continues at coordinate 6,855 of CACWOA010000156.1, read as the reverse complement.
TTCGGCGGCGAAGGCTTCATCATGCAGAAGCTCAGCGGTCAGGGGACGGCCTTCGTTGAAATTGACGGCTATGTGGTGGAATATGATCTGGCGCCCGGTCAGCAAATCGTCGTAGACACCGGTTTCCTTGCGGCTATGTCCGAAACCTGCACCATGACTGTCCAGCAGATCAAGGGCGTCAAGAATGTGCTTTTGGGCGGTGAAGGCTTCTTCAATACGGTCATCACCGGTCCCGGCAAGGTTTATCTCCAGTCCATGCCCATCTATTCGCTGGCGAAGTCCCTGATTCCCTACATTCCCAGAAGCAACGGATAACCCACCGATTTTTTTTTTTTTTTTATCGTTTTCAAAACACATCATCAACGGCACGGATATCACACAGCGCCTCCGTACCGTTGATTTTTTGTCTCAGCGGGAAACGGAACGAGGCGGAGCATACAGAAAAAACACCTTAATACTGAAAAAAAGAGGTTGTATATTGGGAATGATTGTATTATAATATCATGGTAACATGGAAATCAGTCTGCAAGATGGGGTAAACAATATGAAATATGAAATCAAATCTTCCTCTTCGCCTGTTGTCGTCTGCACACTGGCGGAAAACGAAAAACTTGTCACCGAAAGCGGCGTCTCCGCTGTCGGCAGCGCCAATATCAAGGTACACACTTCCAGCGACGTGCGCTTCAGCAGAAGCTTTGTCAAAAAAACCAAAGCCCACAAGCATCTGGGGCGCCTGTATATCCGCTGCGCAAGGGTCGGACGAACACTCAGCAGGATTCTTTCGGGAAGCGCGCTTTTCCACAACGTCTATCTTCCCCGCAAAGGAGAAGGCACCGTCTCACTTTCCTCCAATTATCTGGGTGGCACCCTTGTTCCCCTTTCCGTCAGCGGCGACGGCGGCTACATCGTCAACAAAGGCGGTTTTTTTGCCTCTGAAAAAGGGGTGCGGTTGTCCAACTGCCGATTGTCTCTCAAGGACGGGCTGTTCGGAGAAGGTTTCTTTCTGCAAAAGCTGGAGGGCAGCGGTGTGGCGTTTATTGAGGCGGAGGGCGCGGTGGAAAAATACACGCTGAAAGAAAATGAGCATCTGATTTTGGATGTAGGGTTTCTTCTCGCCATGAGCGACTCCTGCACCCTTCGTATCAAACGCCGCAACGCACTCAAAACCACCGTGCTGGGCGGAAAAAGTCTGTACAGCACAGATATCGCCGGACCCGGAACGGTTTATCTGAATGTATGATACGACATTTTATCCATCCCCTCCTATAGACACAGAAAAATTAGGTGTTTGTAAAAGTTGAAAAAGGTCCAAACACGGTGTTTACGCTTGTTTTTGAAGCTGCGTTTTTCCCGCTAAATTCTCATTTCCTTTTACCATCGCCTGACACAGAAAAAACGATGGCTTTCGTCGCGAGACGCAGCCATCGTTTTCTTGTGTGATGGGAAAATATGTAGTTATTGCATATGAGGATAGTACGACAGCGGATCCACCCGTTTGGAACCCTTGCGCATTTCAAGGTGCAGATGATTGCCTGTGGAATGTCCCGTACTCCCTACCCTTCCGAGGACGTCGCCCGCCTTTACCTTGGCGCCGACAGCGAGGAAGCTCGCTTCCTGCATATGGGCGTAATAGGTTCGTATGCCGTCGTTCTGGTCAATCGCAATGTAATAAGCCCAGCGCATCAGGTTCATAATTGTTCCTGACCACTTTGCCCCCCGCAACCGCAAGAATCTGGGAGCCGCCGGGCGCGGCTATATCCAGTCCGTTATGTTTTCTGCCGTTTCTCACATCCTCCACCACGCCAAACTTCGAGCTGATTCTGGTAGCCGACGGTGTGAGCCATACATAGTCGCCGCCCCCGTCAACGGCATACCGGGTAAACGGTTTCGCATAGGCGGCATTGAGATATCCCTTTTTTCCGTTGGAATAGCAGGGCGGGGACCAGGGTGAAGGCGCTCCCGCGGGTGGTCAGGCCGAAAACGTCGTCCCGGACGGCGCCGATGACGATGCGGGCGGAGGAATAGGAGGCGCCGTCACGCACGTTAATCAGAGAACCCGTCACGATGAGCCTGCCGCTGTCCCCCGGCTTCGTCTCCGAAACGCTTTTGGACGTAAAGCCGGTGGTTTTGACATATTTGGTGGAAACCCATCCCGCTGTACCGTCCGACAGCCTGATTTTCAGCCATGCGCCGTCGCTGTCCGTAATCGTCCCTCCGGTGCCGCTGTAAAGCCTGGCAATCACCGCATAGCTCGTCCCCGCTCCCTTTCGCAGATTGGTATATGCACCGCTCACTTTGCAGGTTCCCAGCCCCTGCTCTGCCGCCGCACTGTCCTCCCGAACGCTGTCGGGCGCGGCGTCGACCGTCCTCGAAGCCGCGTTCTTTTTGATGTAATTCCCCGCGACCCATCCGGTCTTGTCATTGGCAAGTTTCACCTTGTACCAGCCATTCTGCTCATCGAGAATGGTCACGCTGTCCCCGCGTGACAACCCATAGGTGATGGAATATCTCACGCCCGGTCCGCTCCGGACATTCAGATGCCCGTGATTGACCACGCCGGATTCGCCCGAAGCGGCGTATGCCGATACAGGAATCCAGAACGACGCGAGAACCGCTGCCAGTAACATGACCTTTTTTTGCTGCGTTTGCTGTGAAAGTACATTGGTATTGCTGCCTCCGGTTAAAAACAACACTGCACATGGATTACCTGACATTCCCTGCGCAGCGCCGCTTCAGAATATTCATCAGAATGAATAAAAATATCGACTTCATTCCTCTAAAAATTTTACCATACCTCCAAAAATAATGCAAACAAATCTCTGAAAAAACGGGGAATTTTTGTTGATTTCTACGTTTTCAATAGAAACCTTTCTCGTTTGTTAAATTGTCATGTTCAAAAATACTTTTCCAATGCAATCGGCACAAACAGACAAACCGTACTGTACAGCATCTTTTGCTGTGCCGCCCTGTCCGTCAGTGAAAAATTCCTCTTCACTGACAAAACGATAATAGATTTCCGCGGAGGGTAAATGATCGGATGCAACGGCGGACAGGCGTCCGTTTGCATCCGCAACAGGGAAATCCAATCCGCCCGACAAACCCACGCCGAAGCGCTTCAGATAGGCTTCCTTCGCCGTCCACATCTCAAAAAAACGGCGGCGCCTTTCCTGCGGATCGGCGGTCATCGCCAGATACCGCCGGTCGCTCGCGGCAAAATAACGCGCCGCTATGCGTTCATTCACCGGGCGCAGCGCCTCGATATCCACTCCGATTTCGCATTCCGAAAAAGCGGCTGCCACCACCCCGCCGCTATGGGATATATTGAAACAAATCCCCGCATTGTCAACATAGGGCTTCCCCCGCTTCGTCCTGCCAAACACAAGCTGCGACGGTTCCCTTCCGGTAAGCTGCGCAATATGCCGCCGCACAAAGTCGTGTGCCGCCTGAGAAACTTCCCTATGCCCCTGATGTCCCTGCGAAGCGGCTTGCCACAGATAAACGCTGATATCCTGTTTCATATGGCGTTCCCCTTTCTCCTGCACATAAAAATTTACAATCAAATTCCATAATATCTCTTTTCAATTTCCGCTATAAATATTATAATATAGAGGAAAACGAAAAGCAAACAAAAATCATCCCTTCGGTTTGAGGTGACAGCATTGGAAAAAACAACGCAGAATAAACAGGAGATTTCCCCCGCAAGAAGGTTTTTCGGTCTATGGTGGGCGCTGCTACTGTGCGCCGCACTCATCGTCACCTGCGTCACAACCGCGCTGGTGTCATTTGACAAAACCCGCCACAGCGATCTTGTCATCGTACTCGACCCGGGACACGGCGGCTTCGACACGGGCGCCATCAACAGCGCACGGGGACTGTATGAATCCGAAATCAATCTCAAAATCGCCCTTGCCTGCCGCGACCGCCTTCGCCAGTACAAAGGCGTGCGGGTCTACATGACGCATACGGGCGTAAAAAGCCGGGTCGGAAAATCCTCCTTAAGCAGCCGCGTAAGCGTGGCACAAGAGGTCGGCGCCGACATCTTCATCAGCCTGCACATCAATTCGGCGGAAAATAAAACGGCGTCAGGCGCGGAAATTTATGTGCCTGCCACTACGCACGAAGCGAAGTACAACGAGGAATGCACCAAACTGGCGGAGAAGATGATCGCCAATTTTGAGGCAATGGGGCTGAAAAGCCGCGGCGTGAAAACCCGCAGAAGCGGCGGCGGGCGTGTCTATACCTTTGAGGACGGCACACAGGAATTAGGCGACTATTACTATGTGGTCGGCGAACCCATCAGCCGCATGGGGATTCCCGGCATTCTGGTGGAACACGCCTTCATTGAGGGAGACGCGGATTATCTCGACAGCGACGCCGATCTGGAGGCGCTGGGCATAGCCGACGCGGACGCCATTGCGGCACATTTCAACCTGCGGCTGTCATCCCAGACGGAAACAGCCTCATCTTCCACGCAACCGGTCAGCTCCGTGGAAAGCGATACTTCCTCCGAACCGCCGGTCAGTTCGGAACCACCGATCAGTTCCGAGCCTTCTGTCAGCTCCGACACACAGGAGACGTCCTCCGAACAGTACACCACAGAAGACGATGAGCATTCCGACATCAGCAAGGTGGAGGAGATGATTAAAGCCCTGCCCGACACGCCCACCGAAAACGACGGTAATCAGATCAAAGCCGTGCGCAGCGCCTTTAATGCCCTCGGTACCCATCGGCAGAGTCAGATCAACGATCAGCTCTATCAAAAGTATGGCAAGGTCATCACGGAATACGAAAATCTGACCCATCCCATCCGCATTGCCGTCAAGGAAGGGTCCCAGTTGTCGATTGACCGTGTCAACGGCAGGCTGCTGAATGTGGAAACCGCAAAGCAGCCCAACGGGAAGATCACGGTTTTCTCGGTCATGCTGGAACTGGATCTGTATCTGGAACCCGGCGTTTCGCCCAGTTACCGCGAGGAGGGCGTACTGGATTACCGTGTCATCAGTCCCAACGGCAGACAACTCGGCTATGACGACATACTGCCTGACAACTCCGTGATTTCCGTCATATACGACGACGCGGTGCTGGATACGCTGCGTGTGTCTTATTGAAAAACAAAAAAATAGGCGATTGTAAAAGGAAATGAGAATTTAGTGGGGAGTGAGAAGTGGGGAGAGAAAAAATGAAAAAGCGAAGCGCAATTAGCGAGCGAATGCGAGCGCGGGGTGCAGGGGACTGGTTCCCTGCCGGGTCAAGGGCAGAGCCCTTGCAGGGGAGTGGGGACAGCGTCCCCACAAGGGAGGCGGAAGCCGACCGAGCGGAACGAGCTTGGATTAAGAAGGCAGTCGGGCGAATACGGCAACAGCCCAATCTCACGATTTGCCTTGTTCCAAACGGAGAAAGAACGTCCCTCTTTCCGATTGACCATGCACCATTTTTCCGCCGCTTTTCAATTTTTACAATCGGCTAAAAACAAAAAAACAAAGGAGGAGCCAACCGATCATGTCAGAGCCAAATGAAAAACGGGACGAAGCAAACGTGCTGCCGGACAAGCCCGCCGCTTCGGAAGAAGAAGCGGACGAGAGAGACCAGCCACTCACAGAGGAGGAATTCAGGGAGCAATACCGTGATCTGCCGGTCTGGAAGCAGGTCATCGTGTTGGTGTTGTTCCTTGGCGCGATGGTCACAGTCATCATGCTGATTAATTTTGTGGTGGACTTCGGCGCCGAGCTGATTAAAATTCTGGTGCAAAAATAAAAGTTAAAAACGCCTGCGTTTTGCCTCGGAAGGAACAAAACGCAGGCGTTTTTTTTGATTTCAAACTATTAGCCATTAGCGATTAGCTTTTTTCAAGCTTGGCGCAGGGTACGTTGTATAAAGTCCTGCTGCTCGCTGTTATGGTGATGCTGTTTTTATAGGAATGACTGCCTGTAAAAGCGAAGGGCTATCGGCTATCGGCTGACGGCTATCGGCTAATCGCTTGCGCTCACGCAGCCATCTGCTTGGCGGATTTTTTCTTTCCCCCGCCTAAAATCAGATCCGTCAGCTTATGAAGCAGCAGACTCAGCACAACGGCAATCGCAATGCAAATCAGGTAATTGGACAGAATGTAAACCGGATACCCCATCACATGCATCATGCTTCTGATCGCCACATGTGTGATGTACAGTTCGAAAGAATAGGTACCCACTGTGGACAGCGCCTTATTGAGCGGCGCGCAGTGCAGCTTGGCAAGCAAAATCGCCAGAACAAACAGCAGCGACACGGCAAACAAACAGGTTTCATAGCGGATATTCCATTCAAAAAGTCTGGGCAGCCACTGATAACGAACGGCAAAGGTGAGAACACGGATGACCAGACCCAGCGGAATGAGAATCCATTCCAATATGCCGAATTTCTCACCATTGTAGATTTTACCGCCATAATACACGCCGAAAAGAAACGCGGGCAGCCGGCAAATGGCCAGCTCTATATTGCCGTACACATCGGGCGCCAGACTTGCCAGCAGAGCGCAGGCCGTCACACAGATGGCCATGAGCAAAACGAAGATCACGCCCCTGTTTTTGCGTGTGGTATCCAGCATATGGAAAAACAGCGGAAAAACAATGTAAAGAATCAGAATAAAGCTGATGAACCAGAAGCGCCGCACCCCTTCCGTCCATACGGTAATGAGGAAAAAGTCACTGATAAATTGGCCGAAATCCCTCTGAAGCAGCACAAAATCATTGATGATCCAATAGATCAGGCCGAACATCAGATAAGGAATCAGCACACGCCGGAACCGTTTGGAATAAAATTGCAGGACATTGCTGTTTTTCTTCATGGAATAGAAGAGTCCCATTCCCGAAAGAAAGAGGA
>CACWOA010000155.1 GCA_902762395.1 uncultured Ruminococcus sp. | reverse complement strand
AGGAGGACTTGTCCCCCTGGACTCCCACGCTCGCATTCGCTCGCTAATTATGCGCTGCGCTGTGCTTTTTTCTTTTTTATTCCTCTAAATTCTCATTTATTTCATTCTATTACAGCACACTGTTAATATCGTCCTTCATTCGCAGCGCTTCCCGTCTGGCAGCGCCCGCAAAATCGCGCTCGTCGCAGCCTTCTTTCTTATAAGCGCACATAATCGCACGGGAAGAATTGACCACCGCGCCCAGGCCATCCTTATTGAATGCGCCAACCAGCCCTTTTGCCCCGCCGCCCTGCGCGCCGTAACCCGGCACGAGGAAGAAAATGGACGGATGCTCCGTGCGAATTTCCGCGAGCTGTTCGGGATAGGTCGCTCCCACAACCGCGCCAACCCCGGTGAAGCCGTATTTGCCCGGCAATTCCTTGCCCCATTCGTCGCACATGACCGCCATACGCGCATAGACGCTTTCGTTGCCCTTCAGTTCGAGGTTCTGCAATTCGCCCGACGAAGGATTGGATGTCTTGACGAGAACAAAGATGCCCTTGTCACGCGCGGCACAGACCTTGAGAAGCGGGGTGATGCCGTCGCTGCCCAGATAACCGTTGACCGTCAGCGCATCCGCGCCAAAGGCTTCCACCTCTTCGCCGCCGATATCCGTCACGCCTAAATGTCCCGCCGCATAGGCTTCCATCGTCGCGCCGATATCGTTGCGCTTGCCGTCGGTGATGACATACATCCCCTTGGATTGGGCATATCTCACAGTGCGCTCAAAGGTTCTGACACCCTGCCAGCCGTACATCTCATAATACGCCATCTGGGGCTTGACCGCCGGAACAATGTCGCAGAACGCGTCAATCAGACCGGTGTTGTATTCATACAGCGCCTCCGCCGCCGCTTCGAGCGTCTTGCCGTACTGCTCATAATACTTGTCGCGGATATACTGCGGCACATATTCCAACTTGGGGTCAAGACCCGCCACGGTGGGGTTTTTCAGTTCAATAATTTTGTCGATCAGACGATTGAATGACATTTTTTACCATTTCCTTTCGATTTACGATTAAGGATATTATACTACATCCGGATAGGATAATCAAGAATTTTCCTTGATAAACAGGCAAATCCATTGGTCATATTGTTCTTTTTTATTTTGTAAATGATCCTGTTGTTTTTTGACGGGGCTTACTTTAAATCCTGTTGGGGCGCGGGTCAAACGGTATTCCGTGCGCCCTGGCATATTTCTCCGCCTCCGAGCCACTTTCACCCGCTATCAGAAGATTTTCACACTCCTCGAAAGCGGTTGGATGGATTTTACACACACTTCGCGGAATAACAATGCGGCGCAGCGAATGACAGCGTTTGAACGCGCATTCTCCGATTTCCGTCACATGATTGGATACCGAAAAGGACGTCAGCCCTTCACACCAGTTGAACACATACCCCGGCAGTTTCCTGACAGCAGACGACATCACCACTTCTTTCAGTCCTTTGCATCCGTCGAAAGCCCCCTCCCCTATTTTCGTCACACTGTCAGGCATATGCAGCGCTGTCATCGAACGGCAGCGTTCAAACGCACTTTCGCCAATTTCAGTCAATCCGTCCGGCAAATGGAGCAACTGCAACGCAAAACAGCAGTAAAACGCATTTTTTTCTATTTTTCGGATACTGTCGGGCAGCGTGACCGACGCCAGTTGGCGGCAATCATTGAACAAATCTTCCGCCACTTCTGTCACGCCGTCCGGAATCACCATCCGACGCAGATTTTTTGACCCCCGGAACGCGCCGTCGTCAATCACCTGTACATTGACAGGGATATCCACCGTTTCGAGCGAATGACAGCAGGCCAACGCATCTTTTCCGATCTTCGTCACTGTAGGTGGAATAGACACCCTGCCCGCGTCAAAGCACAGATAAAAGGCTTCGTTGCCAATACTCACCACAGGGCGCCCGTCAATTTCATTTGGAATGTCAATCGCCGTCGTTTTCAAGTCCTCCACGCCGACAATCTCCACGCCGTTCCGCCCGTTTTTGTAGCGGTACTGCCCATCAAAAATGTGATACTGCAAGGCGATCACCTTTTCATTCACCAAAGATTTTCCTGCCGCCGCAATAGGTAGCCTTGACTTTACCGATCAATTCTTCCCCTTTAAAAACAGCGTTTTTCGACTTGCCGTGCAGCCGGTCAGGATCAACCACCCACTTTTCCTTCAAATCCACCAGCGCAAAGTCCGCAGGCATACCTTCCCGAATGGCGCCGCCGGGAATGCCCATGATGGAAGCCGGATTGGTTGACATCAGCTTCACGATTTCATTGGGCGTCAGCGTCCCGCTCATGTAGGTGAGCGTTGCCGCGAGGGAAGTCTCCATACCGATCACCCCATTGGGAGCCGCCACAAAATCAGCCTTGTCGTCGGGCGTGTGGGGCGCGTGATCGGTCGCAATCGCGTCAATGGTGCCGTCCTGCAATCCGCGAATCACGGCGAGGCGGTCTTCTTCCGTGCGAAGCGGCGGATTCATGCGGTAATCCGCATCACGACCCAGCACCTTCTCCTGTGTATAGACAAAATAATGCGGTGCGGTTTCGCATGTCACTTGCACGCCGCGCGCTTTTGCCTGCCGTACCGCTTCGATGGATTCCTTCGCGCTGACGTGGCAGATATGCACCGGCGCGCCGCATTCTTCCGAGAGTGCGATAGTACGCTCTATATCCTGATACTCCGCCGACGAGGACATCCCCTTCACGCCGAGCCTTTCGGAGGCGAGTCCCTCATGCACCTTACCGCCTGCCGCCTGCTTCAAATCCTCACAGTGGCAGAGAATCGGCAGACCCAAACGCTGTCCCTCGACCAGCGCCTGCCGCAGCATTTCGTCATGCTCCACCGGACGTCCGTCATCGGAAAGAGCCGCCGCGCCCGCTTCCTTCAGCGCTTGGTAATCACAACAGCCCTTGCCCGATATGCCATAAGTAATCGCCGCTGCCGGGTAAACATTCACCCCCGTCGCCGCCGCTTTTTCCTTGATATACGACACGATCTCCGGCGTGTCAACCGTGGGAACGGTATTGGGCATACACACCAGCGAGGTCACACCGCCTGCTGCCGCCGCCGCGCAGCCTGTGAGAATATCCTCCTTCTGCGTCTGACCGGGATCGCGCAGATGCACATGCATATCCACTATGCCGGGAATCGCGCAAAGCCCCTCACCGTTGATAATTTCGTCTCCTTCCTGCGGCACAATCTCGCCGCCCACGCGTACAAACACGCCGTCTTTTATCATGAGATCTCCATGAATCGTACCATCCGCGTTAATAATCTCAACATTTTGAATGATTGTCTCCATACAAAGCATCCTTTCCTTTTTTCATTGTAAAAAAACACATAAAAACAGGCGGATTTTTGCCAGAATCCGCCATGTTTCCTTTCATTTAGATGTGAATATCGCCAAAGACCTTGATCTTGTCGATTTCTTCCGCGCTCATGAAGCGATCATAGGAATGAACCGCGTCCGTGTTGCCCATCTCCGCCTGCAAATCGCTGATGTATTCGGAGCGGGTCTTGACTCTGGACACCCGACGCACACCGTTGCCCCTCATGCCGCGTCTGGCATTTTCCTTGGCACGCTCCTGCGGAGAGAGATAAGTGCTTCTCTCTTTGTTGGCGGTGCCGCGTCTGGAATAAACCGAACGCTCTTTTCCGGTGAGGTCGTCCCACCAATCGCGCAGTGCGTCAGTGCGCTCGTTAAGTAATTCACGCAGCGCTCTACCCTCCGACTTCGCCCAGTAGGAGAATACCTCATAAGCGTTGTCCGTGCTGACCGGCATCGTCTTGAGCAGCGGACTGTTGGGACGGGCAATGCTGATGACCGCAATTTCAGGCGGGTTGTTGAATCTCACGCGCGTGGGGCTTCCCAGACCGCGCGTCACATACATCGTGCTTCTCGCGAGACGGTATTCCCCCGCGGTGTAGGCAATCTTATTGTTGCGGATGAGCCGATCAACAAAGGGGATTCTGTAATATCCCCCGTGTGTGCCTCCGGCAAACACAACCGACGCGCCCCAGCGCGAATACGCTTCAAATCCCTTGGCATAATTGGTCATCAGAATCACGGTGGCATCCTTCGGGCAGCTGCCGAGCGCTTTCTCCACATCATCGGTGCGCACCTTGTTAAACTTCCATTCTTCCACCGGCTTGGTCTCGTCGGCATTCAATCCGGGGCAGTAACCGTAGATATAGATTTTTTCGCCGTCTACGTTGATTTCCGCTCTTGAATTGTTCAGAATGACGCCGCCCGCTTCGCTGACAGACTTGACGAAATTCTTATGCAAGCCGCCGTTGCCCAGCCGCAGGTCTTCCTTACCGGGAACCATAACGACAGGAATCTCTCTGCCCACCGCATCGAGGAAATCATAGAACGCGTCGAGGTCCTTCGCCTTGGCGTCGCCCATGTTGCCGGTGAAAAGAATATAGTCCGGTCGTTCTCTTTTGACCTTTCTCGCCAGATCTGCGTTCTTCTTGCCGAAATACATACTGTGCAGATCGCTGATGACGACAAACTTCATGCCGTCAAGTACGCGCGGCAATCCGTTGACGGTCAGCGCCTTATGCGTGGTGGACAGCACATATTTACTCCTGCTGAATTCAAGATAAATCATGCAGGTCACAAAAGCCACCAGAATGACAGAAACGGAAAGCCAGTTTGGTATCAACATAGCACATTCCCCCATTTACACACAATATTCTGCTTCTATTATACATGATAATTTGCGATTCGTCCATACCTTTTCACAATAAATTTACTATTTTTTTCGTTCCGTTTTTATGAAAAGAACATATCATAGTCCACCCTTCCAAAATAAAGTAGGAAAATCCGAATTTCCTACCTCAATTATAAGCTTTATCTGTTTATTTGTCAACCACAAGTCAGACACAAAAA
>CACWOA010000154.1 GCA_902762395.1 uncultured Ruminococcus sp. | reverse complement strand
CACGAAGGGACTCGGCGTGCTGCGCGGCGGCGTATTGATCGGGGAGATCCTGAAAAACCGCATTGAACCCGCGCACGCGCTCTTTATGGCGGCGCACAGGGACGAATGCGTCCACTGCATTTCCCTCTCGCCCGACAGTCCGGAATGGGAAAAACTGCAAAAATTCCTCCACGGCGAGGAAATCGACATTCCCTCCGACATCAAGGGCTATGCCGCCGTTGCCTGCGGCGATACGGTCACAGGATTCGGCAAAGCCTCCGGCGGCAGGCTGAAAAACAAATACCCCAAAGGACTGCGAACGATGATTTATTAGTGAATAGTGATTAGTGGTACACTTCACAGTGAGTGAGAAGTGGGAAGTGAGGAGTGAAAAGAAGCACTGACCACTCACCACTCACCACTCAAAAAAAGGAGATGATTGCCATGAAACTGCTGGTGCTGGACGGCAACAGTATCATCAACCGCGCGTTTTACGGTGTGCGTCCTCTGACCACCAAAGACGGTTTCCACACCAACGCGATCTACGGATTTCTCACGATGTTCCATAAAATCTACGGCGACACCAAACCCGACGGCGTTGCCATTGCCTTTGACAGAAAAGCCCCTACCTTCCGCCATCTGAAATACAGCGAGTACAAGGGCAAGCGCAAGGGCATGCCGCCGGAGCTTGCCATGCAGCTCGACCCGCTCAAGGAGCTTCTCACGGCGATGGGCTTCAAGCTGCTTTCCGCGGACGGCTGGGAGGCGGACGACATTCTCGGCACCCTTTCCCACGCCTGCCAGAAGAACCCCGACGACACCTGCGTCATCGCCACGGGCGACCGTGACACCCTGCAATTGGTGGGCGACGGCGTGGCGGTGCGTATGCTCACCACCAAACAGGGCAAGCCGGAGGCGGTGCTCTACGACGAGCAAGCCATCCTCGACACCTACGGCGTCAAGCCCGTGCAGCTCATCGAAGTCAAGGCGATCCAGGGCGACACGAGCGACAATATCCCCGGCGTACCCGGCATCGGTGAAAAAGGCGCGCTGGACTTGGTGAGCCGCTTCGGGAGCCTCGATTATATCTACACCCACATCGACGAAATTGACGTCAAGCCCGGCATCCGCAAAAAGCTGATCGAGGGCAAGGAGAGCGCCTATCTCAGCCGCTGGCTGGGTACAGTCAGCACCGAAGCGCCCGTTTCCACCGATCTGAGCGAATATATTCCCGCCCCGCCCGACGTGGAAAAGGTCACGGCGCTCATGCTGCGCTATGAACTCTTTAAACTGCTCGAAACCATGAAAAAGAGCTTTCTCAAGGATGCGTCCGCCGCTCCTGTCCCTGCCGCGTCCGAAGAAACGGACAACGACCCGGCAAAGACCACGGACGTGATCTTTTGCAGGGACATCGACGCGCTGCTGACCGACATCAAAACGGACGGCGAGGTGTATTTCCTGCTGTCGGATGACCGCAAGCAAGCCTGCGTTGCCAAAAACGGCAACGTCACCGTCATCACGGAGGAACACACCGAGCGCTTCTGCCGCGAAATCGCAGGAGACGACGCTGTCAGGAAATACACTTTCGATATCAAATCCGTTCTTCACACCCTCGCGCCGCTGGGCATTGTGCCGCAAAACTGCGTGTGCGACGTGATGCTGGCGGCGTATGTACTCAATCCCGCCAACGACTGCGAAAGTCTCGAAAAATTAGCGGCGCAGTACGCGTCCCCGCTGCCCGACACCGTTCCCTCGGAACTGCGTGCCGCTATGCTGTGCCAGCGGATTCCCGTGATGTGCGCAAAGATGCTCGCGGAGATCGAGCGCAACGGGCAATCGGCTTTGCTGACCGACATCGAAATTCCCCTCGCCTATGTGCTGGCGGACATGGAGCAGGCGGGTTTTGCCGCCGATTCCTCCGCGCTCGACGCATTTGAACAACGTCTGAGCGGACGCGTTGACGAGATCACCGCGCGTATCTACGAGCTGGCGGGTGAGGAATTCAACATCAACTCCCCCAAGCAGATCGGCGCGATCCTCTTTGAAAAAATGAAGCTGCCGGGCGGCAAAAAGACCAAGACCGGCTATTCCACCAACGCGGAAGTGCTGGAACGGCTGCGCGGCGAACATGAGATCGTCGCGCTGATACTGGAATACCGCACGCTGACCAAGCTGACTTCCACCTACTGCCAAGGTTTGAAAAAAGCCATTGCCTCCGACGGCAGAATTCACACCACTTTCCGCCAGACCGAAACGCGCACCGGGCGTATCAGCTCGGTCGAGCCGAATTTGCAGAACATCCCCGTGCGCACCGAACTCGGCAGCGAGCTGCGCAAATTCTTCCGCGCGAGTGACGGCATGACGCTGGTGGATGCCGACTACAGCCAGATCGAGCTGCGCGTTCTCGCGCATATAGCCGGCGATCAGACCATGATCGACGCATTCAAAAACGGCACCGACATCCATGCCGTCACCGCCTCGCAGGTGTTCGGCATTCCGCTGGAACTGGTATCCCACGAGATGAGAAGCAACGCCAAGGCGGTCAATTTCGGCATTGTCTACGGCATTTCCGCCTTTTCGCTGGCGCAGGACATCGGCGTATCCAACGCCGAAGCCTCCGCCTATATCAAGAGCTATATGAGCAAATACGCCGCGATTGCGGATTATATGAAGCGCGTGGTGGACGAAGCCAAAGCCAAAGGCTACGCCGAAACCCTTTACGGCAGACGGCGCTATCTGCCCGAACTGACCGCCTCCAATTTCCAGATGCGCTCCTTCGGCGAACGCGTCGCGCGCAACATGCCGATTCAGGGCACCGCCGCCGATATCATCAAAATCGCCATGATCGCCGTTCACAAGCGGCTCGCGGCGGAGGGCATGCGCTCCCGCCTCATTCTCCAGATTCACGACGAACTCATTCTCGAATGCCCCCGGGACGAAGCCGAAAAAGCCGCCTCTCTGCTCAAGGAAGAAATGGAAAAAGCCGTCTCCCTCTCCGTTCCCCTCACCGTGGACGCGCACAGCGGCGAAAACTGGTTTTTGGCAAAGAGTTGAGCGCTTCGCTGAGTTGAGCGCTTCGCTGAGTTAGGCGCTTCGCTGAGTTGATTAGTTAAATAATTGTGTAGTTGAGTCGTTAAGGAGAAAGAAATGGCAAGTTATAAAGATTTAACGGTATGGCAGAAGTCGATGTCTTTAGTCATGGAAGTTTATCGTCTTGTTAAATTGCTGCCAACAGAAGAAAGATTTGCTTTGAGTGATCAAATGCGTCGGTGTTCAGTATCTATTCCCTCCAATATTGCCGAGGGACAGGCACGCAATTCTCATAAGGAATTTATTCGTTTTCTGTGCATCGCTCAAGGTTCAAGAGCCGAATTGGAAACACAAATTCAAATATGTATTCGGTTAAACTACATTACGGAACAACAATCCAAAGTTGCCTTACAGCTTTGTGATGAAATAAGCAGAATGATTCGCGCTTTGATACAAAAAGAAGAAAGCTACAAAAACTAATAGACGCAGCGAGCGAACGCGAGCGCCCAACTCAGCGAGCGAACGCGAGCGCCCAACTCAGCGAGCGAATGCGAGCGCTCAACTCAGCAAGCGAATGCGAGCGCTCAACTCAGCGAGCGCCCAACTCAGCGAGCGAACGAGAGCGCTCAACTCAGCGAGCGAACGCGAGCGTAAAAGGAGGACTGAACCTTGCACATTACGTTTATCTGTACCGGCAACACCTGCCGTTCTCCGATGGCGGAGGGGATTGCCCGAAATATCATCGCACAGGAATATCCCGACAGCGGCGTGACCGTTTCGAGTGCCGGGACGGGGGCATTCGGGGGAGACGCCGCCAGTCAGCATTCGATTGACGTATGCCGCGAAATCGGGGTGGACATCAGCGGACACCGCAGCCAATGCCTCAATCCGGAGATTCTGGAAAAGACCGACCTGTTCGCCGTCATGACGGGAAATCATGCGGCTTTTCTGCGTCGCTGCGGCGTACCCTCTGACCACATCGCGGTGCTGGGTAACATCCCCGACCCTTACGGCGGCAATGAGGAAATCTACCGCCGCTGCCGCGATAGGATTTACACAGAAGTTCAAAAGCTGCTGCGGCGTGTGATCGGGGAGCCGAAACAGGACGCGTCCGACCCTTTGCCGGAAATCGTCTGGGAAGAAAAGCCGGATGACGGCGCGAACGAGTCATCCGAATAACGGGGAGAAACGAGGAAACGAGGAAACCATGTCATTAGATCATATTAAAATCGTACCCATGAGCGAGGAACACATCGCGGCGCTGGCGGCGATTGAACAACAGTGCTTTTCTACGCCGTGGAGCGCACAGTCTTTGCGGGAAGAACTGGAAATCCCCTCCGCTGTCTTTCGAGTGGCGCTGGTGGACGGCACTGTCGCGGGATACATGGGAATGCAGGACGCGGGCGACGTCGCCTATGTCTGCAATATCGCCGTCTCGCCGGACTACCGCCGGCAGGGCGTTGCCACGGCGCTGATCGAAGCCCAGTGCGAAAACGCCCGACTTATGATGATACGGGAACTGTCGCTGGAGGTACGCACTTCCAACCGGGAAGCCCGCGCTTTATATGAAAAAATCGGCTTTCAATATATCGGCACGCGTCCGCATTTTTACAGCCACCCCAGCGAAAACGCCGAAATCTACACCCTGTATCTTTGATTCTTCACCGAAAGGAAATCTGACTCCTATGAATATTTTAGCCATTGAATCCTCCTGCGACGACACCGCCGCCGCCGTTGTCCGCGACGGTCGGGAGGTGCTTTCCTCGGTGGTCGCGTCGCAGGTGTTCCGCCATGTGGAATTCGGCGGCGTTGTCCCCGAAATCGCGGGCAGAATGCACTGTGAAGCCATTTCCCGCGTCGTGCGGGAAGCGATGGAACAGTCGGGAACCGACCTGCGCGGCATCGACGCGATTGCCGTGACCGCTTATCCCGGTCTCATCGGTTC
>CACWOA010000153.1 GCA_902762395.1 uncultured Ruminococcus sp. | reverse complement strand
CAGGGCATTGACGCACGCATCTACTGAGACTTCCGCGCCTGCGCGCATGGTGACCATGCGTTCCTGCAATTCCTCGGGGGGGATGGTGAGCTGCGACGCGCCGTCGGCGCATACCACCGCAACATCGAATTCTTCTTTGATGATGTGGCTGAGGGTTTCGATGCGGTTGTGTTCATAGTCGTGCGAACGTCCTTCGAGCGGACGCAGTTCGATGTCACGCGCCGGGCAGAAATAGGCGGTGACGCCCATTTTGCCGAGGTCGTCGCAGGTGCGCACCGCTTCCGCCTCGTCCGCGGCGATATAGAGGATTTTGCGCTTCAGCGAACGGCTCAGCGCGGCGGTGAAGTGATTTTTGTGTATGCTTGCCAGTCCTGTGACAGCGGCGGGCAGGCGATGATGTGTAATATTGTAAACCAGTGATTGATATTCTTCCAGTCCGTCCAGAAGCGACGGAATAAAGTCAAGTGCCATGTGTTCCTCCGTTTGATGCTGTTATTTTTGAACCACTATCCACAACTTAAGCACTCCCTCAGTCAGCTTCGCTGACAGCTCCCTCAAAGAGGGAGCCGATAATGCCTCTCTCTCTGAGGGAGGTGGCACGTTAGTGCCGGAGGGAGTTCTACCATAAATCTTAAGTTGTGGATAGTGATTTTTGAACACTACGATTGAATTTAGGATGTTTTTTTGATAAAACGGTCCCATTCCTCTTTTGTTCCCATAAAGGCGTTCATGTCGATAAAGGTTTCCTTGCCGTCATAACCGTCGAGTTTCATGCGGTTGGTGTATTGCCAGATGGTCCAGTCTCCCTCGGGCGGGTCGGTGATAACGTCGCGGTACCAGATGTCGTAATCGTCCAATTGCCCGTACACATACAGGAGATAGGTGGTATCGGTGACATAAAGAATCGGACGCTGCCCGTAATGCTGTTCCAGCGCGTCCAGCAGGATGCGCAGTTGGGGGAGGACAGCTTCCCTGGCGGGCGGATGCTTCGCCTTGTCGCCGTAAAATTCCAGATCGACGACCGGCGGCAGGGCTTTTTGCGTCATCGGAACGGTGGCGATAAAGTTGTCAGCCTGCGTCTGACCGGGACTGTCGTAGCTGAAAAAATGGTATGCGCCGACATACAGATCGGTGACTGATACGGCGCGCCAGTTTTCCGCGAAGCGTTCATCGACGTACCCGCTGCCCTCGGTTGCCTTGATGTAAGCAAAGTCGATGTCCTGCGCGGCGAGGGCGGACCAGTCAATCGTTCCCTGATAGGAGGAAACGTCTACGCCGTGAACGGGATAATGCCGGGCGTAAATGCGGTTGGGGATGATTCGCCCCTGCCATGCGGTGGCAAAGACGCCTGCCGCCGCTGCCACACACACGGCGCAGGACGCGACGCATATCCTGGGATGCTTTCGCGGCAGGTCCGGCGGCAGTCGGAAGCTGCCGTTGAGGGCGGGGCAAAAGCGGTCGGAAAGCCGACAGGGAAGCAGTGTGAGCGCCGTTGTCATCAGCAGATACAGCGGCGTTATCAGGTAGCCGTTTTGTAAAATGCGCCAATGCGATACCTTGTATAATAAGCCGATAAAATAGGCGAGATACGCGATGACAGGACCGCCGAACATAAAGTAAATCAGCGCGTGCCGCCCGATATACATCATCAGCCTGGTCAGACGGGACGACGCGGGCAGACAATGCGACAGGATGATGATAAAGGCGTTCCCGGTGACAAGAAAAACAAGTGTCAGCGGAAGAAAGCCCCATGTGTTGTTGGCGACCACGATTTTGGTTTTTTCCACCCCCCGCAACAAGGCACTTCCTGTTACGGATGCGAAAAAAAGACTTCCCGAAAGCAGCGCGTGCCACGGTCGGAAGCGGAACCGGGCGATGATTCCCGTCTGCCGCGCACAGTAGCCGATGAGGAAAAACAGCAGGCACACCAGCGCGGTGTCCCAGCTCCACCAGCGGATGATCCGGCTGCGCGAAACGGTGAGTCCCACGGCGGCGGCCGCCGTGCCGACAAGCAGCATGGGCAGCGGTTTGTCGCGGCAGATTTTGTTTATGACGATAAAAGAAACCGAGCAGAGAATGAGAATGGAAAAGAAAATGGCACGCGGTTTCAGAAACATGACCGCCAGCGTGTTGTAGATCCACTCGGGAATGGCGGAGGGGTGCAGCAGCAGCCCCGCAATGGCGGAGAGTGAAAAAGTGGTGAGGCTTGCCGAAAAGAGCAGCTTCACGATCAGCTCCTTCAGAACTCTGTTGTAAAGATAAGCGGACAGATGACCGCCATAATTTCTGGTATAATAGCCCGACAGCAGAAAAAAGCAGGGCAGCATAAACGGCGTGACGTACATGACAAGTGCGTCGGGCGATTTCGGAATGTGGCAAAGAATGACCGCGAGTGCGCAAAAGCCGCGTGCCACATCGGGCCATGCTTCGCGGCGTGAGGGAATGCTGGCTTCGTTTTTCATAAGCGGCGTCTCCCCTTTGACAGTCAGGAATTGTAAAGATTCATCGCCTTGTCGATCTGACCGTTGACGATCAGCGCCGCGGCGTCGGCAGCGTTTTGAGCGGATTGCTCCATTTCCCTGCATTCGTTCGCCGTGAAGTGGCTCAGCACCCAGTCCGCCAGATTGTAGTCGGGATGAGGCTTGGCGCCCACGCCTAACTTGATGCGGCAGAAATCGGACGTTTCTACCATGTCAATGATGTTGCGTATGCCGTTCTGTCCGCCGTGGGAACCCTTGCGGCGGATACGCAGCTTTCCCGGTTCGAGCGAGATGTCGTCGCACATGACCAGCAGGCGTTCGGGGGGGATTTTGTAGAATTGCATGATTTCATCCACCGCCTGCCCCGACAGATTCATAAAGGTCTGCGGTTTGGCGAGAAGGATGCGCTTTTCGCCGCACATACCGTCCCCGATCAGCGCGTGAAATTTCAGGCGGTCTACCGTGATGCCTGTCTTTTTCGCCAGGGCGTCCGCCGCTAAAAATCCGGCGTTGTGGCGGGTTCCTTCGTATTTTCTGCCGGGATTGCCCAGTCCCACCACCAGCCAGTCGATGCCTTTGGGCTGATTGAATCCGAACATTTGATTGCGTTGCCTCCTTTAATTTCAGTGTGAAATGTGAAGTGTGAAATGATGTCTATGAAAAACAGATTTCAGCGCTTTGCGCTTCTTGACTTTACTCTCCACACGCCACTCTGTCAAAAACGCCCAAATGGCAGGACAACCGCCGTGAGAGGTGATTGGCCTGCCTTGGAGAAGCGTTTATGTAAATGGATTAGTCTTCAAATATCAGGGAGATGGGCTTGTCAGTGTAGATTCTCTCGATGACCTCCGCAAAATAGGGGGCAGTGCTGAGAATGGTGAACTTGTCGAGCATTTTTTCCTCCGGCAGATGAATGGTGTCGAGGAAGACAAACTCCTTGATGCAGCTCTTTTCGATCCTCTCGAGCGCGGGACCGCTGAGAACCGCGTGGGTGGCGCAGGCGGAAACCTCGGTGGCGCCGTTGTTGATGAGCGCCTGTGCCGCGTTGCAGATGGTGCCGGCGGTGTCAACCATGTCGTCAATGAGAAGCACCTTTTTGCCCTTGACGTCGCCGATAATGTTCATGACTTCGCTGACGTTCGCCTTCTGACGGCGCTTGTCGATAATCGCCATGGGACAGTCAAGGCGCTGGGCAAAGTTTCTGACGCGGGTCACGGAGCCGAGGTCAGGGGAGACGCACATATATTCGCTGTTGCTCTCGCCGATCTTCTCTTTGAAGTATTTCGCGAGAAGGGGAGCGCCGAGCAGGTGATCGACCGGGATGTTGAAGAAGCCCTGAATCTGCGCGGCGTGAAGATCCATCGTCAGCACACGGTCGGCGCCGGCGGTGGAAATCAGATCGGCACAGAGCTTGGCGGAGATCGGGTCTCTCGATCTTGCTTTTCTGTCCTGACGGGCGTAACCCATGTAGGGGATGACGGCGGTGATGCGTGCCGCGGAAGCTCTCTTGAGCGCATCTATCATGATAAGCATTTCCATGAGGTTGTCGTTGACGGGATCGCTGGTGGACTGAATGACAAAGCAGTCCTGTCCGCGAACCGATTCTTTGAGAGTGACCGATATTTCTCCGTCGCTGAATTTGCCGACCTCGCTGATGCCCATTTTTTCGTGCAGTTCGTCGCAGATGGCCTGGGCGAGCTGACGGTTTGAGTTGCATGAGAAGATCTTGATTCCTTTGCCGTGCAGACTTCCGTGAATAATCATGTTTTGTCCTCCTAATAATATGGTGGTTTCTTCGGAGCCTGATGTTTCCGCGCTGCGGAACATCGGGAGCCGGTCTATCTCAGCTGTCCGGAGCCACAGCGCCGAACGGCTATACAGCTTGATGATGCGGGAAAACGCGGCGCAGCCTGACCGGGCGTTTCCATGGTAAGATTATTTCTGTAAAAATGACTTCATGAAAATTTACATTCCAATATATTCTCAAAAAAACAGGTTGCCGGATACGCGGCGTTATTTCTTGGGTTCGGAGCGTTTGACCGCCGCCCAGCCGTCCTTGACGACCTGGCGTGCGCGTGCGATGCCCAGCGCGTCGGAGGGGATATCGTGCGTAATCGTGGAGCCGGCCGCCGTGTAAGCGCCCGCGCCGATGTTGACGGGAGCCACAAGATTGGTGTTGCAGCCGATGAAGCAGTCGTCACCCACGACGCAGCGCGCCTTGTTTTTGCCGTCGTAATTGACGGTGACGCAGCCGCAGCCGAAGTTGACCCGTTTGCCCACGTCGCTGTCCCCGACATAGGTGAGGTGAGCGACCTTGGTGCCTTCGTCAAGCACCGAGTTTTTGACCTCCACAAAATCCCCGATATGTACGCTGGGACCGATCTTGCAGTTGGGTCTGATCTGAGAGAAGGGACCGATGTCGGTGCCGTCGAAGATTTCGCTTTGTTTGACCTGGCTGGCATTGACGATGACATTGTTGTGAATGACAGCGTTTTCGACCATGCTG
>CACWOA010000152.1 GCA_902762395.1 uncultured Ruminococcus sp. | reverse complement strand
AAGATTCCTTCGCGTAGTGATCGGCGTGGACAAAGCTGCCGGAAATACGGAAGGTGGTGTGGCGGAGATAAGGCGCGGGCTTGCCGTTTACCGCGCCGATCTCCACGGTGTCTCCTATATGCAGTCCCATTTTTTTTTTTTTTTTCTATTCGAGCGCGCAGTCAGAAGCACTGACCGGTATGTGTCCCTGACGTATCTTCGGCAGACTGATTCTCTGCGGCGCGGAAATCACATAGACCGAAAGATTGTTTGTTTTGCCGAGCAGCTTGGCGGAGGTCTGATAAACGCCCTCGGCGTCGCTGATCCCCTCCATATTCCGGATCGCCTCAATGTCATTCTCCGTCACCAGCATAGTGGAGGTGATTTCGACGTCCCGGAAGTGAAGCCGGTTCATATAGTCCGACGCATTGACAATCAATGCATCGGCTGCGTAATTGATTCCCAAAAAGGCAGTGACCGCCAGCATACTGATGACGATGATCGAAAAATAAGAAACGAACTGCTTGGAAATATTTCTGAAAGCGTCCTTGCGCTGTGTTTTCTTCATCGTGCATCACCACTCGATCTCTGCCGCCGGCAGCGGGTGAAGATTACGCTTGATGCTGGCAATCTTGCCGGAACGCAGTTTGATAACACGGTCCGCCATTTTGGCAATCTCCGCGTTGTGGGTAATCATCACGACCGTTGTGCCGCGCTCCTTGACGATCTTTTCCATGACCACCAGTACTTCCTGACCGGTCTGAAAGTCCAGCGCCGCCGTCGGTTCGTCCGCGAGAATCAGGCGGGGATTTTTGACCAGCGCTCTGGCAATGGAAACGCGCTGCTGCTGTCCGCCGGACATCTGCGCGGGGAAATTCATGCCCTTCTCGCCGAGTCCCACCATATCCAGTGCCTCCTGCGGGTCGGCGGGATCTTTGGCAATTTCCGCGATGAACTGGATATTCTCCAGCGCCGTCAGGTTGGGCATCAGATTATACGACTGGAAAATAAAGCCGACGTATTCCCGACGGTATCTGGTCAGTTCCTCGTCCGACGGATGGGAAAAGTCCTTCCCGTCAATGATCAGTTCCCCGTCGGTCGCAAAATCCATGCCGCCGACAATGTTCATCATCGTGGATTTGCCGCAGCCCGACTCGCCGAGCACCACGACAAATTCATTCTCATAGATGTCCAGATTGATGCCTTTCAGTACCCGCAGCACACCGTCGCCGGACGGGTATTCCTTGATGACGTTGCGCAGAGAAACCAGAACCTTTCGTTTCTCCTCCGCGGAAACAATCAGCCCTTTTTCGTCGATGGTGATAGCGGCAAGGGCTGCCATGCGTTCACACAGTTCCAGTTCTTCCTCATCGTAAAGACTGCCGTCTTTTTTGTTGATGATCTGCACACAGCCTACCGTTTTCTTGGTGTCGTTGAGCGGAACGCAGAGCATGGTCTGGGTCACAAAGCCGTTTTCGTCAAAGACCGTGCCTTCAAAGCGTTTGTCCTTGGAAGCGTCTTCGACTCTGACGGATTTTCCCGTTTTGGTCACAAGTCCCTCAATGCTCATGTCGTTGTCAACGGTTACGCCGGAGATGTCCGACGGTCCGATATGATAGATCGGCACGAGCCGTTCGGTCTTCTCGTCAAGAAACCAGATAATGCCCGCCTGACTGTTGAGCACTTTTACGATGATTTCCAGACTGCCCGAAAGGGCCTCTTCCAGACTGTCCACTTCGAGAAGCTGCTCCATGATCTGCCATGTTGCCTGCGCAAACCGTTTATTCTGCTTCGCGTTATTCACATGATCACTCCCATAGATACAAATATCTTATTATCATTTCAATTCTTTCCGCGGTTCATCCTGGCGATAGACGCGAGCGTCGGGATCTTCATCGGGCATACGTCAACACAGGACAGGGATTTGGAGCAGCCTTTGGCGAAATGCGCGCTGTACGCGTCCCTGACAGACGTTTCCATGGAGCCGCTGCGGGACGCAATCAGATAGCAGTCGTTGGCAAATGCCGCGCCGTAAAATGTCTTTCCGCCGTCATAGTTGGGGCAGACTTCCAGACATAACCCGCATTTCAGGCATTTTCCCGCCGCGTACATATGCTCGTATTCTCTGGCGTCGGCTTCTCTGTATTCCCCGATGTAGGCGTTGGCTTTTTTCAGATTTTCCTGCATAATACCTCTGTCCACCACAAGGTCGCAGACCGTCGGAAATTTCCTGAGCGGTTCGAGCGTTACCGCTGCGTCGCCCAGATCTCTGAGAAAGGTCTCGCAGGCGAGCGCCGGTCTGTGGTTGATCACCATCGCGCACGCGCCGCACATGCCTTGCAGGCAGGAGCATTCCCACTGGATTCTTCTGGCGGGATGACCGTTTATGTCCGTAAGATCATCCTTGTAGTTCAGTTCTTCCAGCATCCCGGCGACGGTCTGGTTCTCTTTCCGTTCGTAGCTGAATTCCTGCCAATAGGGTTGTGAATCCGGCATTGCCTGCCGCAGAATTTTAATTTTCATACTTGCCCTCCGTGTCAAGGTAGGTCTGATAGGAGCCGTTGCCGTATGTGATGATGGTAGCGGCTTTTTTCTCGTCTTTGGCTGTGGGATAATCGCTCCTGAAATGCGCTCCCCGGCTTTCCTCACGGCTTTGGGCGCAGATGAGCGTTGCCTTGGCAAGCGTCAGGATTCCCGGAAGACTGTATCCGAAATACGCCAGTTCGGAGCGGTCGTAGTGGATTTTGTCCGCCACGGAAAGATAAAACGATACGTCGTCGATGCCCTTTTGCAGCTTTTCGGCGGAGCGGACGATACCGAGATGCTCCCGCATGGTTTCGGCGAGCATATCGCGTATGTATTTGACGGGATATTGACTTTGGGAACCTTTGAGAGAACGCAGCCTTTCGGCGGCTTCGCGCACTTCTGCGGAAAAATCCGACTCCGCCCTGTCCGGTTCGCTTTTTTCCATGGACGCGGCGACCACCTTTCCGCCGTAGATCGCCGCGAGCAGAGAATTGCCGCCCAATCGGTTTGCGCCGTGATAGATAGAGGCGCACTCCCCTATGGCGTACAGATTTCTGATATTGGTTTCATGATTGTTTTTGACCGCGATACCGCCCATGAAGAAATGCACCGACGGCGATACCGGAATGCTCTGCTTCGAGATATCTATGCCACGGTACTTCTGGCACAGATCAACCACTTCCGGCAGCTTTTTCCATATCTTCTCTTTGCCGAGAAACGTAATATCCAAAAAAACGTCTTTGCCTGTTTCTTCCATGCACCTCGATACCACGTCGCGGGGCATGAGATTGCCGCGTTGCCCGAATTGTTCTTCCATAAAATAGACGCGGTTTCCGCTTTGTTCGTCCACATAATACAGCCTTCCGCCTTCCCCTCTGACCGCCTCCGAGATCAGCATTCTTTTCTGACCTGTTTGTATGGTGGTGGGGTGGTACTGGATAAACTCGAGGTTTTTCAGCGCCACGCCCTGCATAAACAGCTTTCCCGCCGCATAGCCGTCGCATTGGGTGGAGCCTGTTGTCGTCCCGAACAGGGCATTCTGCCCTCCGGTGGCGATCACAACGCTGTCCGCTGTGATGGCTTCCGGCTGTCCTATCGCTTCATTGTAAAATACCGCACCCCGGCAGACGCCGCCCTGTATCAGCGCACTGTAAAAATCCATCCACAGCCGTCTTTTGATGCGTCCCAACTCTTCATAACGCCTTGCTTCCATCACCAGCGCGGTGACAATCTGTTTTCCTGTGGAAGCGCCGCAATAGCAGGTGCGCTTGTGCGACTGACCGCCGAACGCCCTTTTGCTGACGCTCCCGTCAGGTTCGGTGGTGAACACCGTACCGAGCTTTTTCAGCCATGCGATGATCTCCGGCGCGCTTTCGCACAGACCTCTGACCGCGTTTTCTCCGGCGATACCGCAGCCGCCGCTGAGCGTGTCCCGGATATGACTTTCTATGCTGTCTCCCGCTTCATGGGAATCCGTGACGGCGTTGATACCTCCGGCTGCCAGAACGGACTGTGACCGTTCCGAAGGAAACGGAGACACCAGCGTGACCTCCATATTCCTTTCCGCACAGCTTATGGCGCAGCTCAACCCCGCAATGCCGCTTCCGATAATCAATATTTTTTTCATTGCATTTCCCCCTCGCCAATGCTTAAATATGAAAGATTTTTGCGTGTGTCGTCGTAATGACAATGCTCATTATCAGAGCAAGAATTGCCCAGAATATGAGTACGATTCTGTCAATGACACGCTTCTTTCCGATATCCTCCAGCCGTCCGAGTGTGACAAGGGCGTTGCTGAAGGATAAGCCGACATGGCATGACAGCGCAGCGTAAAAGACAACCTGAGCGGTTTCCACGATGACATAGACAAAACTTCCCACGCTGCTCTGCAACAGTGAAAAGGACAGTATATGAAGCGGGAGCAGAAGCACGATGATCACCGCGCTGACACGCTGCAACACGGTTTTGAAATTCAGCTTCTTATAGGCGACCGTCTTTGCATCGTGCATGGCAAACATACAGACGGCTGACAGAATCCCGTGCAGCACCAATCCGCCTGCAACAGCATAGCCGAAAGTCTTTGACAGCACAGGATTATAATAGAATGAAATGTAGGCGTATAGCTGGTACAATTCGTGTATCAGCAGCAATGCCATCGTGAGGATGGACAGTCGTGCGTTCCATTTTTTGAGTTTCATAAACAACCTCCGTAAAGAATGATTTCAGAAAAAGGATACCATGCTTTGTCCAATAAATGTCCAATATAAGGGGCGAATTGCGAAACAATTTTTTACCGATTATTTTGTAGATTTTGACGATAATAGTCGCTCTGACACAAAAAATTCGTAATACATTAATGATTTGTTATTATTTTAGTACTTTTTTATTGGACATTTATTGGACAATGTATGATACAGTAATTATAAACGCAAGCGCATTGATTCAAATTTGTACCAACAGGTTCAATGCTTGCTGACAATGAAAATTTTTTATA
>CACWOA010000151.1 GCA_902762395.1 uncultured Ruminococcus sp. | reverse complement strand
CACAAAGGCTCCGAAGTCCACGATGTTGCGCACGGTCCCTTTCAATTTAAGGCCGGGCTTAAGGTCCTCCATGGACAGCACATCGCTGCGAAGGACCGGCGCGGGCATCTCCTCGCGGGGGTCCCTGGCGGGCTTTTCAAGTTCCTGAAGGATATCCCGGAGCGTCGGCTCGCCGATCCCGAGTTCTTCAGCCAGGTCGTAAGGCATCAGTTCGCAAAGAGCTGCGCCGCCTGTTTTTCGCCGTCGGTGGGTCTGGCGGTCGGAGCGGCAGGAGCGGCGGAAGACCGGGATACATCCTCGCCCTGCTTTTGGAATTTTGCCACAAAATGTCCCTCGCTGCCGTCCATCGGGAAAATGCGGCGGCTGCGGGTGAGATCGTACCGATCGCTGCGGTCAAAGCCGGGTCTGCCGAATGTCACGCCGCAGTCCACGATGTCAAACGCCGGGTGACTCTCCAAAAACGCCGCCGCCGTGTCCTCGTTTTCGCAGAAAGAAAACGTGCAGGTGGAGTAGACCAGCACGCCGCCGGGTCGGACGCATCGGGCGGCGCTGTCGAGAATGCCGCGCTGCCGCACCGCACAGGCGGCGGAATGTTCGGGCGACCACTCGGCAATCGCCGTTTCGTCGCGGCGGAACATTCCCTCTCCCGAACAGGGCGCGTCCACCAGCACGCGGTCGAAGAATCCCTCCAATTGATCCGCCAGCGTGTCGGGGCGGGTGTTGGAAATCACGGCGTTGCGCACGCCCATGCGCTCCATGTTGGCGAGAAGAATCTGCGCCCGTTTGCGCACATATTCATTGCTCCAAAGCAGACCGTGTCCTTGCAGCGCCGCCGCGATCTGGGTGGATTTGCCCCCCGGCGCGGCGCACATGTCCAGAATGCGTTCCCCCGGCTGCGCGTCCAGCACCGTGACCGCCGACATCGCGGACGGTTCCTGTGAATAAAACGCTCCGGCGTGGTGCCACGGCGAATGTCCGATGCTGACATCCGGCGCGTCGAGGTAAAATCCGGCGGGAGAGAAGGGGCATGGACGGAGCGGCAGCCCCAGTTTGTCGATGTCGCGGGGGTCAAATTTTAATGTGTTCACGCGGATGCCGCGCAGGTGCGGCTGCGTCATGCATTCCTCAAAATCGGGATAATCCGCGCCGAGCATTTCTTTCATCTCGGCGGTAAATTCACTGTGCAGCTTGATGAATCATCCACTCCTGTTTCTTTACATTTCACATCTGTTTGCCGACGGGCAGCCGAACGCGGAAGGTGCTGCCCTTGCCGATTTCGCTCTTGACGGTGATTTCGGCTCCGGCCAGCTCCGCGATGCGCTTGACGATGGCGAGTCCCAGCCCGTTGCCGTCGGATTTGCGGGAGGTGTCGCTCTGGTAGAATTTATCGAAAATGCGGTGGAGGGTAGCTTCGTCCATGCCCTCGCCGCAGTCGGTGATATCCACTTCGATATATTGTTCCCTGCGCTTGCAGCGGATACGCACTTTGCCGCCGTCGGGGGAAAATTTGATCGCATTCCCGATGAGGTTGAGCCACATCTGGGACAGCATTTCCTCGTTGAAGCTGTATTTTACCTCGTCCAGCTCCAATTCCAACTCTATGCCGCGCGCACTCCACTCTTTTTCGAGAAGCAGCACAATGCGTCGAAGCTGTTCGTCAAGATAAAATTCGGTTTTGTCGGTGACGATCTGCTGATTTTCAAATTTGGTCAGCAGCAGGATATTGGAGGAAAGCCGCGCCAGCCGATCCGATTCATAGGCGATGATGTCGGTGTATTCGCGGCGCTGTTCGTCGGTGAGCAGACGGCGCTCGTTGTCCTTTTGCAGCTGCCGCGCAAAGCCGCGGATAGAGACGATGGGGGTTTTGAATTCGTGGGAAAAGCTGTTGATGAAGTCGTTGCGAAACAGCTCGGTGGCTTCGAGTTCGTCCGCCATGCTGTTGAAGCTCTGCATAAGCTTGGTCATTTCTCCGATGTGGGTGCGTTCATCCATGCGGATTCTGAAATTGCCCCGCTTGATTTCCTCATTCGCCCTGATGAGGCGGCGGAGCGGATTGATGATGACGCGGCTGAAAAGGAGCGAAAGCAGTGTGCCGATCAGCATACAGGACAGAATTGTGAGCAGAGGCAGAATGACAGGCGTGAGTGCCGCGCTGGGAATGAAGCCTAAGCGGTAGAGAAGGGTGAACATTCCCGCTGTGACAAGCCCCGCGGAAACGAAGATGACAAGTACCAGCAGGGTGAAAGCGGTTTGCAGCGAACGCAGGGATTTATAGGTTTTCTTGCCGCGTTCCAAAGAGGCGGCAAGCTCTTTTTCATAATGTTTTTTCAAACCCTTGCCACCGCCTTGTAGCCCAGCCCCCGCACCGTGACAATTTCAAAATCCGTGTTGCCCTTGAAGCGTTCGCGCAGGCGGTTGATGTGAACGTCTACCGTGCGCTCATCGGTGTCGCTGTCCATGTCCCACAGTTCGTCCATGAGCTGACGGCGGGTGAACACCTTGTTCTGGTAGGACAGCAGTTTGAAGATCAGCAGGAATTCCTTCTGCGGCAGTTCCGTGACAACGCCGTTTTGCTCCACCGTCATCGCGTCGTAGCTGAGTTTGGTGGAGCCGATGACCAGACAGCGCTCGCTGGCGATTTTGGCGCGGCGCAGCAGGGCGGTGATGCGGAGAAGCATTTCCTCCTCGTCCACCGGCTTGACCATGTAGTCGTCGGTTCCCGCCAGAAATCCCTCGCGCTTGTCGGCGTGGGTTTCCCGCGCCGTCACCATCAGGATCGGAATATCGCAGCCGCCGCCGCGCAGCATCCGCGTGAATTCGTAACCGTCCATGCGCGGCATCATCACGTCCAGCACGATTAAATCCACCTGTTTCCGTTCCATCAGCTCCAGCGCGTCCTCGCCGTCGCAGGCGGGAATGACGTTGTAGCCGTTCTGCACCAGCACCGTTTCCATCAGACGGCGGGTGTTTTTATCGTCCTCCACCACCATAATATTGAACATGGTTATGTGTCACCTCAAATCATATGGTAAAAAATAGTGTGATTCCCATTGTATATTTTTTTCTCAGCCAGCCAAACTATTGACAGAAAGGAGGTTGTTACCCATGGCGAATTTGAAAAACAACCAACAGAGTCAGCCCAAAAAGAGTAAGCGCAACAATCAGAACGCGCAGGATTGCCGGGGCGAGAATAGTCGGAACCAGCAGAACGGTCAGCCGCAGGACTGCCGCGGCGAAAATAACGCGCAGAATTGCGGCAACCAGAACAACAGCGACCGCTGATTCCCTGTGCATGGCGGCGCTTGCATAAGCGGCTGCCCTGTCCGACAATGAAAACGGTGCGGTGTTTGCAAAAGCGCCCGCCGTTTTTTTGTATGAAAAGATGGTACTTATACCCATCATTTCACACTTCACATTTCACACTTCACATTATCATCATTCGTGCATAATGAAAATAATTCTCTCATGCGTTCTGTCCTGCCGCTGAGATAGAGGTAGCCGAAGAGCGCTTCCAATCCCGTGGCAATGCGGTAGGCCGCCACGTTTTTGCGGGGCGTGTGGGAGGAATGATAATTGCGGCCGCGCCGGAAGACGCCCTGCTCTTCCTCGGTAAGATGCGGTTCGATGATTTTCATATAGTCCGCCTGTGCCTCGCAGCGTACCATTGCCACCGCGCGGCTGTGCTGCTGTCCGGCGTGGGCGTTGCTGCGGGAGGCAAGATATTCCCGCACCAGCAGTCCGAAGACGCCGTCCCCTACAAAGGCGAGCACGTCGCTGCCGCACTGCTTCGGGTCGCGGGAAAGTCCCAGCAGGGTGCCGACGGGCATTTCTCTTTCTGTTTCGTTCATAAAGTCAGTCCTCTCGCCAGCCGCGCCTCGGCGTCGTCAATGAATTGCACGGCGGTTCTCGGGGAGCGACCGCCCTTGGCAATCGCCCAGCGTTCCGCCGCCATTTCCAGTTCGAGAGGGTCTGCCTTCAATCGCCTCTCTTTGGCAAGCGCGTGAATGATGCGGAAATAGTTGGCGCGGTCAGGCTGCAAAAAAGTCACCTGCACGCCGAAGCGGTCGGAAAGGGAGAGCGCTTCCTGTATGGTATCCGCCGCGTGGAGTTCGTCCCCCTGCCGCGCGGAGAAGGTTTCGTTGAGCATATGGCGGCGGTTGGTGGTGGCATAGATCAGCGCGTTGCTGGGACGGGAGGCGATGCCGCCCTCCAGCACACCCTTGAGCGCGGCGTAATTTTCATCCTCCGCCTGAAAGGAGAGGTCGTCGATAAAGATGATGAATTTCAGCGGCAGCCCCGCGATTTCCTGCACGATGTCGGGATACTCCGCGAGGTATTGCTTGGGCAGCTCGATCATGCGCAACCCTCTGTCGCAGTATTCGTTGAGGAGCGCCTTGACGGTGGAGGATTTGCCGGTGCCTCTGTCGCCGTAGAGAAGGCAGTTGTTGGCGGGAAGTCCGTCCAGAAAGGCGATGGTGTTGTCAATCACCGGCTGGCGCACCGTTTCGTAGCCTTTGAGCGAATCGAGGGAGATGATGTCGGGATTGGAAATCGGCACGCTGCGTCCGCTGCGGCGCACAAAGGCGATATATCTGGCATATTCGCCGCAGCCGTTGGCCATGTGGAATTTGATAATGCCGTCGATGGTAATCTCCGCGCTGCCGCTGTTCCATCGGGGCAGGATGGCGAAGGGGTCGTCACCGAATTCCTCCCGGCGGGGATAGGCGGCTATGACCGCTTCGGGCGTGAGCCGGGACAGATCGTGCAGGGTGGTCAGATCCATGCGCACCGCTTCCATCGTGCGTCCGACCGACCATGCCTCGCCCGAATCGCAGTCCACCGCTTCGCCCCCCGCGGCGGCTCGGGTAAAGACGTTATCGTCATAGACAGCCTTGTTGTAAATCGCGTCACTGAGCGATTCCGCGCGGCTGTCCTCGGCGCTGAGTGCCGAGAAGAACCGACCCCAGCGCGCCGCGAATTCGTCGGGCGGCTGGTTCATCGCGCCCAGCAGT
Organism: uncultured Ruminococcus sp.; assembly: GCA_902762395.1. Classification (GTDB taxonomy): domain Bacteria; phylum Bacillota; class Clostridia; order Oscillospirales; family Acutalibacteraceae; genus RUG762. The sequence continues at coordinate 12 of CACWOA010000151.1, read as the reverse complement.
TCGCGCAGGGAG
>CACWOA010000150.1 GCA_902762395.1 uncultured Ruminococcus sp. | reverse complement strand
AGTCGAAGCAGTCGGCGCAGTCGGCACAGTCGGCACAGACTTCATTGCCTTCACGGATGTCCGGTAGGTGCTGTGGGGCGGAAGGAGAAGTCCCGAAATGTGCAAATCTCCCGAAACAAGGCTTAATCCTTCGGGGAGTTCCACTGTGACAGCCGCGTTATGTACGACAAAGTCGTTTGTATTCTCCACTGTCACAGTGAGTTCTATTTCCTGTCCGGTCGCATAACTGTCTTTATCGGTCCCGACAGAAAGAAGAAGTCCCCCCTGATTGGCGGTCAGTTGCCCGGAGACGTTCTGACGTGTATCCGTGGTATTCGTGATATCGGTGATATCGGTGATATCGGTGATATCGTTTTCTGTTGTTTCCGTGTCGGTCTCACTGATGACGGCGGAGCCGGCAGCGGACACCGCTGTTGGCGGAAGCAAACTGAACAACATCAGCAGGACAAGCAGAGAACGCAGAACCTTTGCATAAGTTTTCATTGGATTTCCTCCTGTAGAAGAATGGGTGGATAAACCGATCAGCGGATGCGCGTCTGAGCGTCATCGCCAAAGGTATTCTTTACTACTATAAATAATAGTATATCATATCCTGTCCCATAAATGTTCCATCAATTTGCCGGACACGCGCAAAAACAGTTACAAATTTTTGTCTAAAATTTTGTTTATTCTGATAACCATTAAAAAAACACGCCCGAAGAGAGGGGAGGGGACGCTTCCGACGTGGGGGACAATGCTGCGACGGAAGGGGGGGAATCCGCGTTTTCACACGCCAAAAGCAGATTGTCTCGCAGTTGACGGATGCGGAAAAATCGTCACAGTGCAGCAAAGAACGACTTGCATTATACGGCTTATTGTGGTTAAACTATGGCACTGTTCAAAAATAATCTGAACAATCTGACTTGTCTTTTTCGGCTCTGACTTCGTTGTCATAGCCGAAAAATCCTGCGTCATCTTTGTCCATCTTATTTCCTCACAGTGCCTTAAGTTGTGGATAGTGATCCTGAATGAAAAGACCCGGATATTCCCCGTTCAGAAGGAATTATGCAGAAATAATTAATACATTTCGATTGCTGAAACGCCGAAGCAACCTGTTTGTTTCAGCGTAAAATGACTGAATAAATTCTGCATAGTTCCTTACACGGAATACACAAAATACACAAAATACACAAAATACACGGAGTGCGCGGAACGCCGATGAATGTTCCGCCAAATCATCAGAGGGAGGCGCTGAGCTGCAAGGCGCGGTTGACGGCGCTGACGATGCCCTTGATGGAGGCGACGTTGATGTTGCTGTGAACGCCTACGCCGTAGACATTCGCGCCTTCGGGGGTGAGCAGCTCGATATAAGCGCAGGCTTTTGCGTCCGCGCCGTTGCCGATGGCGTGTTCGTGGTAGCTGACAAATTTATAGTTGGGAATGCCGAGCTGCTTGAGCGCGTCAAAGAACGCGTCGATGGGACCGTTGCCGCTGCCCTCGATCGCGATTTCCTCATTGTGGCACTTGACGGTGCCGCGGAAGGTGGTGACCGATTCGTCCTCGTTCTCCGCGACGGTGTTGTAAAGCTCATGCTTTCCCAGCGCATAGGGCGATCTCGCGTGGAGATACTGCCTGTCAAAGAGGCTGAAGATTTCCTCGGGGGTCAGCTCCTTGCCCTTGGCATCGGCTTCCTTCTTGACGTAGTAGCCGAATTCGGGGTGCATCCCCTTGGGCATATTGTAGCCGAAGACCTGCTGCATGATGAACGCCGCGCCGCCTTTGCCCGACTGGGAATTGATGCGGATGATGGGTTCATATTCTCTGCCGACGTCGGCGGGGGAGATGGGCAGGTAGGGAACCTCCCATTTGTCGCTGTGGGTTTCCGCCATATAGTCGGTGCCTTTTTTGATGGCGTCCTGATGGGAGCCGGAGAAAGCGGTGAATACGAGGTCGCCGGCGTAGGGGGTGCGCTCGTGGACTTTCATGCGGGTGCATTCCTCATAAATGGCGCGGGTGCGTTTGATATCGCTGAAATCAAGGGTGGGGTCGATGCCCTGCGTGAACATATTGAGGGCAAGGGTGACGATATCCACATTGCCGGTGCGTTCGCCGTTGCCGAAGAGGGTGCCTTCGATTCTGTCCGCGCCCGCGAGCAGCGCGAGTTCCGCGTCGGCTACGCCTGTGCCGCGGTCGTTGTGCGGGTGAACGCTGACGATGACCGCCTCGCGGTTGGAAATATGCTTGCAGAAATACTCGATCTGGTCGGCAAAAATATTGGGGGTGGAGAGCTGCACGGTGGAGGGCAGATTGAAGATGATAGGATGCTCCTTGTCCGCGCCGATGGCCTGCGCGACCGCGTCGCAGATGGCGACCGCGAATTCCGGCTCGGTGCCGGAGAAGCTCTCGGGGCTGTATTCAAAGCGGATGTTCATGCTGCCGGTGTCCATCTGGTCGGTGAGCTGGCGGATGAGCTTCGCGCCGTTGACCGCGATGTCGGTGATGGCGTCCATGTCCTTTTTAAAGACCACCTTGCGCTGGAGGGTGGAGGTGGAATTGTAGAAATGCACGATGACGTTTTTCGCGCCTTCGATGGCTTCAAAGGTCTTGCGGATGAGGTGTTCTCTCGCCTGCACCAAGACCTGAATGGTCACGTCGTCGGGAATGAGACCCCGTTCGATGAGCGCGCGGAGAATTTCGTATTCGGTTTCGCTCGCGGAGGGGAAGCCGACTTCGATTTCCTTGAAGCCGACGCGCACCAGTTCGCGGAACATCTTGATCTTTTCTTCGAGATTCATCGGGTCAACCAATGCCTGGTTGCCGTCGCGCAGGTCAACCGAGCACCAGATCGGCGCTTTTTCGATCAGCTTGTCGGGCCACTCGCGGTCCGTGAGCTGCGTAATTCTGCCGAATGGGGTGTATTTTTCATAGCCTTTCATGATAGAAAACCTCCAACAAAGAAATATGCAAAACTGAAAACCTATGATCCAACTGCTGTCAAGACAACAAAAAAATCGCCCGCGGTGCCGTAAAATACGGCACGCAGGGGCGAAGAATATTTTACCATTCAGAATATTCTACACGGTACCACCCTGATTTTGACGCACATTCCGACAGACGCGGGATGATTGTCCTCAACAGACCTCCAACAAGGTCCTGGCAAATAACGCTGCCGCACGTTCCGCCCTAATTCTTACCCGATTTCAAGCGGAAAACTCCGGGATGAGTTATACACACAGCACAGGACATCGGCTTTGCAGCAACCGCCGACTCTCTGGGACGCTGAAACTGTGTCTTGTTCCCTTCACAGTTTTTATAGGGTATTCAGCTTTACTATTAATTATATTCAGGATTTCGCGTTTGTCAAGGGATTTTGTATATTTTTTTTACAGAACCGCGCTTTGCACCACCGTGCTTTGCTCCGGTATCGGTCGGTATGCCGGCTCAGTCCCACATGAGCATACTTCCCCTGCGCATTTTGCCCCCGCATTCCGGGCAGCGATACCAGCCATCCGGGGACATATGGCAGAGAACCTCCATTCTTTTCCGGCACTGCGGACAGAGGTGGGGATAGGGGACGGTTTCCTTTTCACCTTCGGCGTCATCGGATAATCGCATTGTGAGATCCATGCCTCTTTCGAGAAGATGACAGTCGTCACAGTAGAGCATACAATAGCTTGTGTCCACATCCGCCTGCGGATGTTGCGCGAGCAGCTCCTGCCAACGCGCCCCGTACTCTCCCGCACGGATCTTTTCCAAGGTTTCCTGATGTACTTGTTCCGCGGCAAAGCCTATGCCGATAAAAAACCGGTCTGTATGACCGCACGATTCGCAGCGAAAGTTATATCCGATGCCCATAGCATACACCTCATTCGTCATTATTTTTATTTTTTTATCATTATATCATGGAAAAGCAAAATAGGCAATGGGTTTTGCGCGTCGGGTGGGTGGATTGCTGAAAAAACTTCAAAAAATAGCTATTGCAATATGGAAGAAATGAGATTACAATGAATAAAGAATATTTCCCATCAAAAGGAGGCATGGCATATGCCGCAGGAACACGAGAGTTACGAAAATATAGACGCGTTTACGGGAGGCGTGCAGCCCGACGGTCTGAAAAACAAAAGCGATATCAAGGTGCTGATCTGCTTTTTGCTCAGCAACGGCAGTCAGCCGCTTTCACGCAAGGATCTGACCGATATTTTTCTGGAAAAGGGGCTTGCCAATTATTTTGAAGCGAGCGACGCGGTCTCCTCCCTCATCCGTCACGGCAACGTGACCGAGAACCCGGAGGACGGGGCGTTGACCGTCACCGACAGCGGCAAATTCATAGCCGACACGCTCTATGACGGACTGCCTCTGACGGTGCGGGAGAAGTCGCTGACAGCAGTGGAGCAGTTTATCAACCGCCGCCATGTGGACAAGTACAACAAGACCCGCATCGAGGCGTGTGACAAGGGCTATCACGTTACCTGTGTGATTCAGGACGACACGATGGAAACCATGAGCGTCAAGGTGTATGTGCCGACCTACCATTACGCGACCGTTGTGCGCGACCGCTTTCTGGGCGACCCGGAAACGCTGTACCGCGCGGTGATGGCGCAGCTTACCGATACGCCTGAGATCGCGCCCAAGCCGAAGAAGTAGATTTTAGGGGATTGTAAAAAGCAAATGAGAATTTAGTGGGGAGTGGGAAGTGGTTAGTGATTAGTGGAGAGAAAAAGAAAAAAGAAAAACATAGCGCAGCGCAATTAGCGAGCGTCTTTTTTCTGTTTTTTATTCCTCCAAATTCCAACTTTTACAATCGACTAAGCAGATTTGACAAGGAGCGATTCGTATGACAAAAGAATTCATGAAGGAAGCCGTGGAAAAGCTGATTGCGCGCGGCGTGGCAAAGCCCGAATTTCAGCCCGTCGGCTGTGACCGATGAGGATATCGCGGCGTTTGAGCGGCGGTTTCAGGTGACAATGCCTGACAGTCTGAAGGCGTATTTGCAGACTTGCAGCTTTGATTTCGAGTATCTTTCCGCGCCCATTCCCGAGGACGGATTGGACGCGGACACCATTCTCGACCCGGATTATGAGTGCAGTCCGGTGATGCTGGAAATTACGCCCGTGCCGAAGAATGACCCGCTGGCGCCGCTTTCGATGCACATGGAAGGATTTCGTGAGGACGCTGAGGAGGCTTTTGTCAGCGCGTCGCCGGAGGATATACACGATATGATCCCCATAGGCGACTGGATGGCAGGCGCGGGAACGATCGTGCTCGATTTGTCCAGACCCGAAAGCGCGGCGGACATTTATGACGAGGATACATGGAGCATACGCTGGTTTGACCATGAGGAATTGGATTGGAAAGCACTATCCACAACTTAAGCACTCCCCCAGTCGCCCGTCAGCAAAGCTGACAGCGACAGCCCCCCTTGTATCGCAAGCGATACAAGGGGAGGTGGCACGCCGCAGGCGTGACGGAGGGAGTTATTTTAACTAAGTTGTGGATAGTGATTGGCAATCCACTTGACAGCAAATAAAGAGGTCATGTGGGTGGGGAAGGGGAGAAAGTCATGCATACAATGAAACAGACGGTCAGAAAAGAAAGCGTCAGATGTATCATGGTATGCTATAGATTTTTCAGAGCAAACCAAAAAAATCATCGGTCTGTGTGATTGGCACAGACCGATGATTTTTGTTTTTTTGAGGAAAGACGCGGACATTAAAACTGCGCGTGAAAGACCAGCGTGCTGCCCTTCATGGTCATGTCATACTTCACGCCGTGCAGGTCGAGAATGGATTTTACGATGGAAAGCCCCAAGCCGTTGCCCTTCTGGTGGCGGCTTTTGTCCTTCCGGACATAGGGCTGCCAGATTTGCCGGAGTTCCGTTTTGGTCAGCGGTTCGCTCTCGTTGGCGATGGTAAGGGTCTTGTCGGTGACGTGAATCCGGATTTCACTGCCGGGCAGGGAATACCGCACCGCGTTGTCGATGAGATTTTGAAGGGCGGTCCGGAGAAGTTCCCGGTCTGCGTGGACGGCGTTGTCGCCGCTGTGGGTCAGCGTCAGCCGTTTGCCGTCGGGCAGGACGGTGAAATCCTGCTGTATGTCTTTTACC
>CACWOA010000149.1 GCA_902762395.1 uncultured Ruminococcus sp. | reverse complement strand
CAGAATAATCACGGTCATATCTGTCCCATATCGCCATTGCCTTGCGCAGCTTGGCATACTCCGCTAGGCTCTGCGCTGTAAATCCAGTGCGCGTAGAACGGACATAATTCAGGATTTCACGCTCCACATAACGCTCTTTGAAAGAGGTGAATTTGGCTCCCTGTTCAATATCGTAATGCTTTAATGCCTTGAGTAAGCCCATCACATATGCCTGCTTCATATCCGCGAAATGCTCCATCATAAAAAAACGGCGCATATAATTCAGCACGTTCTGATTGAGTGTTTCCTCGTAGAAATGCAGGAACGCTGCGAGGAATTTGTCATCATGTGTCCGGCAATAATCGCTGATGTACTCTTGCAACCCTCTTTTCTCCGGTGCCGGATACATCTGATACATATGCCATTCTTCCGGCGCAAAAAACTCCGCTGCCACAGCATTCCCTCCTGTCACTTCAATGCTTTCTCAGTGTCGGCATAGAGTTTGTCACGGCTCATATCCGCCTCATATTGCCCGTTGGCATATTCCACATCATTTTTGGCAACCTGCATATGCTCCTTTGCCAGTGCCAATGCCGCGGACGCAAATTCCGGCAGAATCTTACCGCGCTGTCGCTCCACCCGTATGGCAGAGCAGCGATTCTTATAGATACGCAGCACAGGATTGCCTTCCGCCAGTTCCTTTCGATTGAGCCGCGCCGCATACTTTCGGCAGGAAATCGTCTTGCCCTTTACCTTTTCCGGCGCGTAACCCGTGCAGTATTTCTGCCTGACCGCAGAAGTCATCAGGAAATACTTCCCGCAAATCTCACACCGTCTGGGATAATGCCCGTAGTGCAGTCCCTCGAAAAAATCGGTGATAATAAAGCTGTAATAATTCTCAAAGTAGAGCCGCCGTGCGAGCGTTCCTGCCGCGCTGCGGCTTGTTTTTTTGACAGAGATATATTCCGTCTTTGTCGGAAGGGGCAGCGCATGAAAGATTTCCAGCGCGATCGGTAGCAAATGTGCCTCATCAAATCGTTCGGCTTCATCGACGCGCCTGACAAAGTGTTGCAGCCGTCCAAACGCAATCCGCATATCCTCGCCCAGTGCATCATAAAACCGAATGATGAAAAATACTTCCTGCAAGAATCTCTCCGCATCCTTGAAAAAACCTTCCTCATACTCCGGCGGAAGAATGTCCAGCGCGATCTGTCCCGCGTCCATATCCATCACTTTTGCCTTTGAACGGAAGTATTCATCAATCCGCTCGCCGTTTTCCTCCGTGAAAATGAGCGCAACTTTCTTCCGTTCCGATTCCACGTCGAGCATATCGAATGGCTTGAGTGAGGGCAGCGTATCAAAAATATGGGCGATTTTTTCTCCCACTTCGGCAAATTCTCTTGGCTTGATATACCCCAGACGGAGTCTGTTTTCAAAAAACCGGCTTCCTCCCGCATACACGCTGATACGCGCGGCAGTATCATTCAGATAATATTGATTGAGCAAATGCACGGCGAATGTTCCCGCAGGATAGGTTTTATCACCGATAGAAACTCTGCCGTCACGGTAATCCGCGCTGAAAAAGCTCACTTTTCCCATACTTTGACGCCTCCTTCTCGGCTGATTGTTCATAGTTTATCTAAACAATCATCACGCAAATGACATGATTCTGCTATTGAAAAAACACAGAAAATTTTTCAGATTTTTTGAAAAAAAATTATCGTTTTTTTGTTTTGAAATCTTTTTTTTAAATCATCATATCATAAAAATACGGTGATTTCAAGGCTTTTTCATGTTACGCATTTAATTTTACATTTGTTATGTATTTTCTCCAAGAATCGAATTTTGCGCGTATTAACCCTATTGAGGGGGCGAAACCCTCGCAGATTCAAACCAGAAGGAGAGATGAACCAATGAAAAAAGTCAACAACCTCTGCGTCATCGGTATCGACCACGGCTACGGAAATATGAAAACAGCAAACTGCTGTTTTTCGACAGGCGTGACGGTGAGCGACAACGAGCCGACTTTTGCAAGCGACCTGCTAATCTGGAACGGACAATATTATTCCATCGGCGCAGGTCACAAGGAATTCACGGCGGACAAGTTCCGCGACGAGGATTATTATGTTCTCACACTGGCCGCCATCGCCAAAGAGCTGCGCCGCGAAAGAATCACGGAAGCCCCCGTTTTTATCGCCGCAGGACTTCCTCTGACATGGGTAAGCAGCCAGAAGTCCGCTTTCAAAGAATACCTGCTTCAGAATGAAGAAGTCACTTTCACGTTTCGCGGAACGGACTATCACATTCGGATTGTCGGCGCGGAGATTTATCCGCAGGGCTTTGCGGCAGTCGCGGAACGGTTGGGCGACTTCCGAGGCGTCAATCTGCTCTGCGATATCGGCAACGGCACCATGAACCTGCTGAAAATCGTCAACAAGAATTGTAGAAGATTTCCTCGAAAATTTCTGAGCGTGCCAAAATCGGGCTGATTTGGCACGGAGTTGTGCCAAAAAACGCCTGTTTTGGCACGTAAAAAAGGCTCCGTGCCAAAAACCACCCGTTTTCGTGCCACTTTTCAAAAAATCGTGCCAAAAATGCCGTTTTTCCGTGCCACTCCCTAAAAAATGGGATTCAAGCATGAAAAGACGGCATTTTTTGAAAAAATAGCCTTGTAGAGAAAGGGAAAAGGAAAGGAATTGTTTTCACGGAAAGAGCGCGTCTTACACTGTAGCAAGCAGGGAACTTGTGCGGCAAGTTCCGAGGCGACAGTAAGCATGCGCCTACTGTCACGAATTAAGGGACACCCCTATCCCCATTTTTGCGAAAGAAGGGAATAGCATGAAAGAAAAATCCACACGACTGTATCTCCGTGTTTCCCCGCAGGAGAAGGAGAAGATCGACGGATTAGCGAAAAGCTGCGGTCTTTCCACCGCCGAATATATCCGCAGACGGGCATTGGGCTTCATGCCGAAAACGTCCGTTCCAGACAGCTTTTTCAGCTTAACCGCAAGACTGAGCGAACTGCTCAACCGCGACTTGTCACCGGCAACGGAAACCGCAGCTTTGAAGCTGTTTGATGAAATCCATGCAGCTATCACAGAACCGCCGAAACAGACGGCGGCTGAAATCAGGAAGGAGACGGCGCAATGGCAAGTACAGGATTCTGGCCGGTAAAGTCAAGGCTGAAAGATGTGATTGATTATGCGGAAAATCCCGACAAGACCATTGACAAACGATTCATGGACGACGATTTGTGGGCGACACTCAGCTATGCAGAAAACGAGCAAAAGACCGACCAAAAAATGTATGTCTCGGCTATCAACTGCCGGAAACAGAGAGCCTATCAGTGCATGATGGATACCAAACGACGCTTCGGGAAACTCGGCGGGAATGTCGCATATCACGGCTACCAGAGCTTTGTCACAGGCGAAGTCACACCGGAAGAAGCCCATCAGATCGGTCTGGAAACAGCACGGCGAATGTGGGGAGAGGAATATGAAATCGTCGTTACCACTCACTTGAACACAGATAATATTCACAATCACATCATTATCAATTCCGTATCATTCAAAGATGACGGAAATTTGAAAACCATATCCGCGACCACATCCGGCTGCGGGAAATATCCGACGAAGTCTGCCGCGAACACGGAAAGTCGGTAATACCGTTCAGTCATTTCTACGGCAACAAGAAGGCACACTGGATTTGAAAAACCCGCGGCTGTTCATTCTGAAATAACTCCCTTGTCTACTCAAAATACATAGCATGAAGGGAGTTGATTTGCTATGAAGAAGAGTGAGTTGAGAGAACTCTATCAGATGATGTTTCCGGATTATCCGGACATTGTCACCGTCGCTCAGCTGCAAAGGATGCTGGGTATCAGCCGACATCTGGCTTACGATCTGATTAACAAAGGCTCGATTTTCGGTCTGAAAATCGGGAACGCCTTCAAAATCCCGAAGGTCAGTGTCATCAATTACGTTATGGAAAGGCAAGGTGAGGGGAATGTTGGGTAACGAACTGGTTACGATCGACGCCGAAACGCTGACGGCTAAGGGACGCGACATTGAAATGCAGCAGCTCAAGCTCAGGTTTGAGGAACGTGTCTGGGAGCTGACCGAGAAGAAATCCGAGGAGGAAATGAAAAACGAAGCAATCCCGCCATTCCTATTCCGGCTGGTAGATTTCGTCAAATCGCGGCAGGAATGGACGGGAACGGCGACGGAACTTGTGGAAGAAGTCAACCACATTTCCGTAACCCGCCTGATCAGCCATTTCTACTATGACATTCTGGTGCCGATGGGCGTGACCTACGACACCAAGCGCACCGGCAGCAAGCGGCTGATTATGCTTCAATCCAACGAGAAAAATGACGGTAATGACAGAAATGACAGTTGTGACAGATAATTTCGGGTAGGGGTTAAAAACCGTCATTTCCGTCACATCTGTCACAAAAAGAAAGGGAAAAGTGAGCGAAATTGATTTGATATAAGATAAAGTGACTTATATAAAAGAGAACTGCAACTTTACTCAGTGACAGCAATGACAGTTATGACAGATTTCGGGTGGGGAAAATAATCTGTCATTTCTGTCACATCTGTCACAAACAGGAGGATACGAAAAATGGGGAACAGAAAACGCACGCACGGTATCAATATCCGTGTCACGGAGGAAGAAAAACGTCTCATTGAACGCTGTGCCGCGCATTGCCAACTGAGCGTATCGGAATATCTGCGCCGACTGGCTTGCGGAAAAACGGCAGCAGCAAGCGAAGGGGGTATAATGAATCATGAAAAGCAGAATTGATGAATTGGTCAACGCATTGGACAGACAGAACGGGGAAAAACAGTCAAGCAGTTCCATTGAGGTGCAAAACATTCCGCTTGACCAGCTTCACCCGTTCAAAGATCATCCCTTCAAAGTCTTGAACGATGATGAACTGAAAAGAATGGCGGAGAGCATTCTCGCTATCGGCGCGATTACGCCCGCACTGGCGCGACTGCTGCCGGACGGAGGGTATGAACTGATTTCCGGTCACAGGAGGCTGGCAGCTTACAAACTGCTGGGAAAAGAAACCATGCCGG
>CACWOA010000148.1 GCA_902762395.1 uncultured Ruminococcus sp. | reverse complement strand
GTCGGCGGGCAGCTTGAATTTGTTTTCGCGGTCAAGCGCATAGTCGCCGGTGAGGAAGAGTTCCGCCTCGTTGCGTCTGCGGTACCAAAGACCCTTGTAGGACTTGCCGGAGGATTTCATGTAGCGGCAGAAGCCTTCGATGACCTGATCGGGAACCGCGTCGGAACCGGAACGGTAGGCAATAATAGCGGATTTCAGGTAGAATTTGTAGGTGTCGCTTGTCCAGAGTGACGTGCCGATATTGTAGCAGAAGGAGCAAAGCGCGTCGAACTGCTGCTGGTTGAGCTGCACGCCGTTGCGAACCGCCCAATCGCTGACCGATTTGACATAATCGCCGTCATTGAGGTCGGCATTCAGCAGTTTGGTGGCGCCTTCCTGCGTGAGGTAGGGACGTTCGTCCGTGAGTTTGAAGTCCGCGCCGATCATTTCCTCAATATCCTGGTTGAATTCGGCAATCGCGCGTTCTTCCGACCATTCCTTGCTGGCAGTGGTGGTTTTGGCGTGTCCGTAGCCGATGGTCCAGAAGCCGGATACATCCTGATAGGGATAATACACCGTTTCACCTGTCGGCAGCACCGTGCCGCCGCCTTCCCAGTCGGCAATGAACTTGGTGCCTTCGGCGCTGATTTTGAGAGGCTGGATGTTCTGGTTGGGCTTTTTGAGGACGACCACACAGGTGGAGGCGACGTAATTGCCGTATTTGGCGGTAATGGTGTAAAGTCCTTCGCCGTGGCAGAGAACAACACCCTTGGAGGAAATCGGACACTTGGCAGCGTCAGAGGATTTATAGGATACGGTGTAACCCTTGACCGTCAATTTGAGATCCAATGTGTCGTTGACATTGGCGTAGTAATAGCTGCCGGGATATTTGGCAGCGACGGATTCGACCGAGGTGTGAATATCCTTGATGTACTCGGAGGAGACATAGCCGTAACCCGCCCCGAATTCAATCTTATGCCATTTGGAGCCTTTGGAAACGATGATGACCTTGTCACCCTTTTTGACCTGACCGAGGATGGAATAGCCTGATCCCGCGCCGCTGCGCACATTCAAGCCGCCGGACTTGGTGTTGACCGTGCCGACCGTGACGGTGCGGGTGGGGGAGGTGGTGGTGGTCGTTTCGGATGCGCTGGTGGTCGTCTCAGACGTGCCGGTTGTCTCAGACGCGGTGGTTGTCGTCTCGGACGCGGTGGTCGTCGTTTCAGACGCGGTGGTTGTAGTCTCGGACGCGGTGGTCGTCGTTTCAGACGCGGTGGTTGTAGTCTCGGACGCGGTGGTCGTCGTTTCAGAAGCGGTGGTCGTAGTCTGAGACGCGGTGGTCGTCGTTTCAGACGCAGTTGTCGAAGAAACAGGAGATACCGCCGTAGAAGAAGCGGTGGTAGCCTCCGGCGTGGCGTTTACATACTGACTGATAATCCAGCCGCTTTGCTTATTGTTGATCTGAATGTAATACCAGCCGTCTTTCATCTGGGAATAGGTGTAAATCTCGTCCTTTTTGACGTATCCCACCTTATCATAGGAGGTACCGGGACCCTTGCGGATGTTGACCACGGAACCGGTGACTTTCAGCGAGCCGGATGTGGAAACCGGTTCGGGCATCTGTTCGGATTCCACGACAACATAGGTACCCATAACCCAGCCTGTCACCGTGTCGCTGACCTTAATATGATACCATTTGATATTGTCGCTGGTTTTGACGTCGTCATAGCTGTACGCTTTTCCCAGCGAAACGGTGGTGAGAATCGCGGCGGTGGCGGAGGCGTCTTCGCGCACGTTCAGCAGTTTGGTGTTGATTTTGAGCGTGCCGCTCGTTGCTCCCGCGGGAGCGGTGGTCTGCGTTACGGAAGAAGCCCCGGCGGAGGCAGTAGAGGAAGATTCCGCCGGGGCAGAGGCTGTGGTGGTGGAGGTTTCCGACGAGGCGGAAGCCGTGGTTGTCGTGGGAGCGGCGGCGTCTACATTGACATAGGTGCCGATGACCCAGCCGCTGACTTTATCGCTGACTTTAATGTAATACCAGTTGACATTGCTGACGGTCTTCACCTTGCTGTAAGAGAAGGTTTGTCCCACCTTGACGGTGGCGACGACCTTGGAGGAGGTGCTTGCGCCGGAGCGCACATTGAGAAGACTGCCCGTGACGGTCAGTTTGCCGTCGGCGGCAGGGGAGGCGTTGTTGCCGTTGGCAATGAAATCGACAAAGGAACCCATGACCCAGCCGCTGACCGTGTCATTGACCTTGATGTGATACCAGTTGATGCCGTTGACCTTTTTGACTTCGCTGTAGGCGTAGATTTCACCCTGTCTGACCGTTGTGAGCTTTTTCCCCTCCTGGCTGGCTTCCTCTCTCACGTTGAGAATGGTGCCGGTGACTTTCACCGTGCCGGTCTTAGAGGGAGCGGTGGTGTTGCCGTTGGCGACAAAGCTGACAAAGGTACCCATGACCCAGCCGCTTTTTTTGCTGTTGACCTTGATGTAATACCAATTGACGTCCTTCACGGTCTTGACCTTGGTGTAGTCGTAGGTCTGCCCCTTCTTGACGGTGGTGACTTTTTTGGCGGAGGTAGAGGCGGAGGCGCGCACATTCAGCACCGTGCCGACCACTTTCAGCGTGCCGGTGGAGGAGGTGGCGGTCGTGTTGGACGTGGCGGAGGTGACAAAAGTACCCATGACCCAGCCGCTGACGGTATCGCTGACCTTGATATAATACCACGTCACGCCGCTGACGGTCTTGTACTTGCTGTAATCGAAGGTCTGGTTTTGCTTGAGAACCGCGAGCTTTTCGGAGGAAGTGCTGGCGTCGGCGCGCACATTCAGCACCGTGCCGATCACTTTGATCCTGCCGGTTGCCTCCGTCACTTCGGATTCCTTGCTGACCTGTGTGACGACGGAGACATATTCGCCGCTGATAAAGCCGCTTTTTTCGCCCATGAGAATGTGGTACCATTTATTTTTGGTTTTATTGATTTTTTTGTAGTCATAGACGAATTTCTGACCGCTGCTGACAGTGGTGATTTTTTCATAATCCATGCCCGCGCCGTCACGCACATTGACCAGAGGGGACTCCACCTTGATGATCTTTGCCGTGCCGTTGAGCAGCGCGCTGATCAGATTCTGTGTGGCGCTGCCGGCCACGCCGTCCGCCACGAGGTTGTATTCTGACTGGAAATTCTTGACAGCCGCCTCGGTGGCCGCGTCATAAGTGCCGCTTGCGGAGCCGCTTTTCATAAAATTGAGGGTAATCAGATTCTTCTGAAGGCTTGTGACCGCGCTGCCCTTGGAATTTCTTCTGAGCGTAGAGGAAGCCGCCGACACCGAGAGGGGATGTACATCGGCTACCTGACCCGCCACGGGAAGCGCCACAAAACCGAATATGGCAGCCGCCGCCAGTATCGCTGCCATTTTCTTTATTTTCATATCAAAATTACTCCTTTCGTCGATATTCGATAGAAAATCATTCAAACAGTCATAACAGAAACATCCATCGGAATTTGCACATAGGGAATCACAAAAACCTACCTTATATTATACAATTTTGTGATGGAAATGTCAACAGGAGAATCCCGTTTCAATCATAAATAATCTGTTAATCAGCGCGATATCCGTCACTCTCTCAGATTCTCGCAACGCCCGTGTCTTTCGCGGCCTGCGCGACGGCGGCGGAAACCTTTTCCACCACGCGGCTGTCGAGTGCGCTGGGGATGATGTATTCGGGGGTCAGTTCGCTGTCCCCGATGATGCCGGCGATCGCGTAGGCGGCGGCAATCTTCATTTCGTCGTTGATCTCGGAGGCTCTCACATCCAGCGCGCCGCGGAAGATGCCGGGGAAGGCGAGGACATTGTTGATCTGGTTGGGGAAGTCGCTTCGTCCGGTGCCGACAACCGCCGCCCCTGCTGCCTTTGCCTCGTCGGGCATGATTTCGGGGGTGGGGTTGGCCATGGCGAAGATCATGGGGTCGGGATGCATGGTGCGCACCATGTCGGCAGTCAGCACATTCGGGGCGGAAAGACCAAAGAACACGTCCGCGCCCTTGACCGCGTCCGCCAGCTTGCCGGTGAGGTGCTGACGGTTGGTGACGGTGGCCATATAAGCCTGCTCGCTGTTGAGGCGTTCGTCGCCCTCGCAGATGATGCCCTTGCTGTTGCACATAATGACATCCTTGACGCCGAGAAGGAAAAGCAGCTTGGTCACGGCAATGGCGGCAGCGCCCGCGCCGTTGACCACGAGTTTGAGATCGGAGAGCTTGCGTCCCGTCAGGCGGCAGGCGTTGATGATCGCCGCGCCGCAGCAGACGGCGGTGCCGTGCTGGTCGTCGTGAAAGACGGGAATGTCGCAGATTTTCTTGAGACGGCGCTCGATCTCGAAGCAGCGGGGGGCGGAGATATCCTCTAAATTGATGCCGCCGAAGCTGCCGGCGATCATGGCGACGGTGTTGACGATGGTGTCCACGTCGTTCGAGCGGATGCAGAGCGGAATCGCGTCCACGTCGCCGAAGCGCTTGAAGAGGGCGCATTTGCCCTCCATGACGGGCATGCCGGCTTCGGGACCGATGTTGCCGAGTCCGAGGACGGCGGAGCCGTCGGTGATGACCGCCACGAGGTTGGAGCGGCGGGTGAGTTCGTAGCTTTTATTGATGTCCTTCTGTATTTCCAGACAGGGTCTGGCGACGCCGGGGGTGTAGGCGAGCGAAAGATCCTCGCTGTTTTCCACGGGGCAGCGGGTGACGACTTCGATTTTCCCTTTCCATTCGTAATGCTTTTTGAGTGATTCGGTCTGATAATCCATACTGTTTTATGCAATCCTTCCATATGTAATCTGTTTTTTCTATTATATCATTGATTAAATAAAAAATAAAGTGTTTTTTCGTCCGAATAGACAAAGTTTACAATTTCATTTTTGGGAAAATTTTTTCGGGAAAATGTAAAATGCACTTGACATTTCAAAGCAGGTGTGCTATACTGTAAACGTAAAGCGAACTTTACATCGAAGCGCGGCGCTTATTTTTTTGCATTGCAATGTCAAATCAACTTTACATCGGACAAAGAAAGGACGGGATAAAAAAGCCTTGAA
>CACWOA010000147.1 GCA_902762395.1 uncultured Ruminococcus sp. | reverse complement strand
AGGCGATATGCATATCGTAGCCGGGTTTCTTTCGCATCTGTAAAATCCAGGCGGCCAGCAGCGCGCCGAATATCGCGCCGTACAGGACATAGCCGCCCTCCGACAGCTTCAGCATAGCGCCTATTGTAAAATACTCCTCGCCGAAGTTATTGACGCAGTACAGCAGTCTCGACAGCAGCAGCCCCAGGGGGATGGCAAGCAGCAGCGTGTCGATCAGGAGGCGGGTTCGCTGACGCTGTACCGCCGCGCTGAAAAGCAGCGCCACCATGACCGCCAGCAATAGCGAAGCCGCCATAAAGACGCCGTGCCAGTAAAGATAGAAATTATTGAAAAACAGAGCGATTTGATCCATGAAAGCCTGTCTCCTTTCCTGCGTCAGTCGTTGGGAATCGCGGTGGCAAAGAAAACAATATCGCTGGTTTCGCGTTCACCGCCGTAGGCGACCTTGTTGAAAAGTTGATTGTTGAACATCAGCGCGGCGGTCTGACCGCCGTCCAGATTATAGGCGAAGCGCACCCCTTTGGACTGTATGACCCGGGCGAAGTTTTCGAGCGTTGTGCCGGGTCTGTCAACCGTGCAGAGAAGATAATGCTTGTCATAGTCAAACTGTGCGATGGCGGCGCGCGGATAATGGTCAGACGGCTCGCCGATGGGGTATTTGGTCAGTTTGTTTTTGGAGGGATTGACGGTATAATCGTCCACAATCATCGGACCGAAGGCAAAGGTGTAAACGAGGTCTTCGCTGTGGTAATAGCGGCTCTTGGCAAAGTCCTTGTCCGGTATATAGGTGAGGTTGGCGTCCTTGTCCACGATCATCAGATCCATGAAGTCGCCCACCTTGTCTCTCACAATATTGCCGTTCTGCACAATCGTGCCGTAGGAACGGAACGCGCAGTAGTCGGAGGACATACCCACCACGCCGTTCATTTTCCTGAAGGTGCTGGACGGGAAATCGAGGTGCTTCTTGCTCACCACATCGTGTACCAGCTTGCGCCGGAACTGACTGGCGTCCTGGATCCGGATTTCGGCAAAATTGTAGACCGCGCCGCCGTTTTTTTCCTTCCAGCATTTGACTTCTATGGTTTCGTCCTTGTAATAGTCGATGGGCGACCCGTCGTAATTCTGACGCTCTTCATCCTCGATTTTGGTAAAGTTCTCCTTGGCGGGAATCGGCGTGGGGTCATCGTTGCGTTCGAGTATGTAGACCCTCGGAATTTCGTGAATTTCCACCAGCGCCTCACTGAGGAGATTGGCGGAAGCGGCGTGAAACAGCGCGTCTCTGTCCTTGGCGGATAATGTGACGGAATCCAGCTTCATTTTTCCGCCGGACGAGAGCAGCCACGCGCTGAGAAGTATCATGACAAAGACGGCGGCGGTTTTGCCGAAAGTGACAAGACCACTCTGCGGGGGGAGCGCTGCGGGCGTATCGGTTCGGGAAGAAGCGCGGCGATGGGCGGGAGAGGTCTGTGGGGAAGCGTTTCTTCTGTTGCCGGTGTCGGCGCTGTTTTGCTTGTCGTTCGCTTTTAAGCCGCTTATCAGCTCTTCTACTTCTGTTTCGGAGAGAAAATGCTGCTTGCTTTTTTTTACCATTCTACTGACCTTCCTTTTTTATCGCGGTGTTAGTCGGCATCATCTTTCCCGGGTTCGGCAAACGATCCTGAAATGGCTTCAAAAAGCTCGTTATCCATGAGAATGATCCATTTGCCGCTCTGGTACTTCATCTGAATATGAAACGTCTTGGTGGCGTAATATTTTTCGGGATTTTTCTTCATCACCCAATCGAGCGCTTCTTCCGCCACGAGGGTTGCGCCCTCGTCTGTCAGCACAGCGGCGTTGTCAATCATCTCGGTGTAGGCTTCGTTGCGTTCCGAGAGATATTGCTTGCCGATCCGGGAGGATCTGACACGCAGATCGTCCGCCAGCAGGGAAAAATCCAGATAGGTGAAAATCACATCCTGTGAGGCGCTGAGCCTGTCGGTTTTTGCTTCGCCCACCGTCTCATAGCGGTAGCTTTCATTTAAATACCCCATCAGTTTTCCGGAAAAGCCGTCGGCGGGTTCTTCTTTCGTGGCGATCGAAATATCCCCGAGGTAAGTGTCCGCCTTTTTGAAATCTCCCTCGCACACACTGTCAAAAAATTCGGTGACGCTTTTTTGCGGGTCGGGTATCCTGCCGACGACGCGCATAGGGTAATCACAGCTGCCCAGCAGCAGACAGGCAACCAGCGAAAGAATGAAACAAGCGCTGATTCTGGTTGTTTTCATGAAAAATTGTCCCCTTTCACAGTCGGTAAAAAAACGAAATGGACGGAACATCCACATCTGACTCTCACCAATGCAACATTTTTTATTTTATAACATATCTGTTATAATGTCAATATAAAATTTTGCAAGAAAGGTGTGGATTTTAGCAAACCGTTATGGTATAATGAGGGGGAAGTAACTGGCAGGGTTGCCAAAAGAAGGTAGTTGGATGTTGAAGCTGTACCGTACCCACAACAAAATCATCAGCGAGGTCGATGAAATCACCGACGGCTGCTGGGTGTATATGGTCAATCCCTCTTATAAAGAGGTCACGGAAATTGCGGAAAAATTTGAAATAGACGACGCGGATATCATGGCGGCGCTGGATGAAGAAGAAAGCTCCCGTATCGAATTGGAGGACGGCTACACGTTGATTCTCATCGACATTCCCTCGGTGGAGGTCAGACACGACAAGAACCGTCACACCACCATTCCTCTGGGCATACTCATCACGCAGACCGCCATTATTACTGTCTGCACGGTGGAAACGCCCATCCTCAACGATTTTATCAACAAGCGCATCAAGGATTTCAGCACCAAGAAAAAGATGCGTTTCATCTATCAGATTCTGGCGCGCACCATTTCCTTTTACCAGTCCACGCTGCGTACCATCGACAAGATGCGCACCGAGATCGAGGAACGCGTGGGGGAGGATACCACCGATATCGACCTGATCGACCTGCATGAGCTGGAGTCCACCCTCGTCTATTTTGCGACGTCGCTCAACGCCAACAGCGGCGTTCTCAACCGACTGACGCGCTACACCCGTCTCGAGCAGTACCCCGACGACCAGGAGCTTCTTGACGATCTCATCGTAGAGAACCGGCAGGCCATCGAGATGACCTCCATTTACCGCGATATCCTCAACGGCACGCGGGAGCTGATTTCCTCGGTCATCGACAGCAAGCTCAACAACGTGATGAAATATCTTACCGCCATTACGCTGGTGATGGCGATACCCACCATCATTTCGGGACTGTACGGCATGAATGTTCACGCCGCGGGCATGCCCTTTGCGCGGTCGCCCTACGGCTTTGCCATTATCTGCTTCCTCACGCTGGTGACCTGCGTGGTCGCCATGGTGATTTTGAAAAAGAAACGCATGCTGTAGTGAAGCGATTAGCTGTTAGCCGTTAGCGATTAGTGGAAAGTTGATTTGCTTCTCACCTTCCATTGAAAATAAAGGAGGCTGTACTCTGTGGATAAAATATTGAGTATCTTGATGGAAAATCCCCGTCTGACCGAAGCGCAGATCGCCGCAATGACAGGACTGAGCGAGGAAGAAGTGGGGGAGAAGATCGCTGCCTATGAAAAAAGCGGTGTGATCGTCGGCTACAAGACCGTCGTCAACTGGGAAAAGCTCGAACAGTCCGAAAAGGTGACTGCCATTATCGAACTGAAGGTCACACCCAAAAGAGACACCGGCTTTGAAACCATTGCCGAGGAAATCATGGCGTTTGACGAGGTGGAGTCGGTGAGTCTGATGAGCGGGGGCTACGATTTCTCGGTCTGTGTCACGGGCAAGACCTTTCAGGAAATCGCCATGTTTGTCGCCAAGCGGCTCGCGCCGATTGACTCTGTGGTTTCCACCACGACTACCTTTATATTGAAAAAGTACAAGGAAGACGGCATCGTGCTGTCCTCCGGCAACGAAGACGAAAGAGGGGCGGATTTTCTGTGATCCCATATGATTCGCTGCTCAACCGCACCGCTTCCGCTATTCCTCCGTCGGGCATCCGGCGCTTTTTCGACATCGCCGCCGAGATGGAGGACGTGATTTCCCTGTCGGTGGGGGAGCCGGATTTTCAGACCCCGTGGCATGTGCGGGATGTGGCGATTGATTCGCTGCAAAAGGGGCGCACCGGCTATTCGCCCAACCGTGGATTTACCGCCCTCTGCCGCGAAATCGGCGGGTACTACCGACGCAGGTTCGGGCTGGATTACGATGACAGGACGGAGATTCTGGTGACGGTGGGCGGCTCCGAAGCCATTGATCTCGCTGTCCGCGCGCTGGTCAATCCCGGCGACGAAGTGCTGGTGCCGCAGCCGAGCTTTGTCTGCTACGACCCTATCGCGAGAATGGCGGGAGGGAAGGTGGTGCCGATTGTGACGAGACGCGAAAACGCGTTCCGCCTTACGCCGGACGAGCTTCGCGCCGCCATTACCGACCGCACCAAGCTGCTGGTGCTGCCCTATCCCAACAATCCGACGGGGGCGGTCATGCGCCGCCGGCATCTTGAAGCCATTGCTGAGGTACTGCGCGGCACCGATATTCTGGTGCTGTCGGACGAAATCTACGGTGAGCTGACCTACAACGGAGTGCCTCATGTTTCGATTGCGTCGGTTGACGGTATGAAGGAGCGCACCGTCGTGGTGAGCGGCTTTTCCAAGGCGTATGCCATGACGGGCTGGCGGCTGGGCTATGCGCTGGGACCCGCGCCGATTCTCTCGGTGATGACCAAAATTCACCAGTACGCCATCATGTGCGCGCCCACGACCGCGCAGTATGCCGCCGTGGAAGCCCTGCGCAGCGGGGACGAGGACATCGCGCATATGCGGGAGGAATACGACCTGCGCAGGCGGCTGATTGTGAGCGGCTTCAACGAGATGGGGCTGGAATGCTTCGAGCCGGAAGGCGCGTTTTATATCTTCCCCAGTGTGCAAAGCACGGGCATGACTTCCGGGCAATTCTGCGAGGAACTGCTGCATCAGAAGCACGTCGCGGTGGTGCCGGGCAGCGCGTTCGGCGCGTGCGGAGAAGGATTTGTCCGCGTATCCTACGCCTATTCC
>CACWOA010000146.1 GCA_902762395.1 uncultured Ruminococcus sp. | reverse complement strand
ATGCCGGAACAATTCCCGCCACAGGGCGGCGGCGGAAAATATCAAAACCCAGCTTGCCAAGGTGGGCGTGAATGTCGATATCACGGAAATATCGGGAGAGGGCATGATCAAGCGCGCCGGGGAGGGCAAGTATCATCTTTACCTGGCGGAATACGCCGTGCTGGGAGACATGGATATCGGCAGGCTTTTCACCCCCGGCGAAGGGCTGTACAACGGTCCCCGTCCTTATGATTCGGTGAGAACCTACACCAGCTATCGGCTGGGACAGGGAACGCTGGAGGATTTTATTACGGCGTTTCAGAATGAGCTTCCGTTTATTCCCATCTGCTATCGGATGGGAATGGTAGTGTATGCCCGCACGCTGGACGGCGTGGGAGACGTGAGCGAAGACCAGCCCTTTTATCATATGGAAACATGGACGGTCACCAAGGCAAAAGCGGAATAAGTGAATGTAGCGTTTCTATGCGTTTGGGATGACAAAAACATAAAATTCACAAAATATTTATTGTTTTGATGAAAAAAATATCCGTGATTGCATTGTAAATTTCGCCGGTTTGTGCTATAATTCATTCGATATCGGTATTTACGGCGGGACATTTGGGATGAACCGCTCGTAAAAACGTGAATTTACCCGGTTTCTTGTCACGATCGTGCCTGATCGGGCCGCTTTGTGAAAGTGACGGTAAAAATTAAACTTTAGGGAGTGCTTAATTTGATTAAAGGCAGTGTATTGCGCGACGCTATTATATCGGGTGCAAATGTCATTGAGAACAAAAAGCGTTCTGTCGATGAACTCAACATTTTTCCGGTTCCTGACGGAGATACGGGTACCAATATGTCCATGACCATGGCAGCGGGTCGCAAGGAACTCCTGCAACTGGGGGACAATGAGCCTGTGGGTACTGTCGCGGCAAAGGCTGCGTCGGCATTTCTGCGCGGTGCGAGAGGCAATTCCGGCGTTATCACCTCGCTTCTTTTCAGAGGTTTTTCCAAGGGACTCAAAGGTCTCGAAGAGGCAAGCGGCGCCGATCTTGCCAATGCGCTGACCATCGGCGTAGAGGCGGCTTATAAGGCTGTTATGAAGCCCACCGAAGGCACCATCCTCACGGTAGCCAGAGTGGCGGCCGAAAGAGGACGTGTGGCGGCGAGTTTTGACAACGACCCCAACCATGTATGGGACGAAATCTGCAACGCGGCGGAGGATGCACTGGAGACGACTCCCGAGCTTCTCCCTGTCCTGAAAAGAGCAGGTGTTGTGGACGCGGGCGGACAGGGCCTCTGCCTGATTTTCCGCGGTATGCAGTCGGTCTTCCGAGACGGTATCATTGCCGCTTCCGAGACAACCGATGCGGCGGCTCCCGCAGGCGACGTCGATTCCTTCAAGGCGACCGTCGCGCAGTTTGACGAGGTTATCAACTTCACCTACTGCACCGAATTCATCGTGGAGAAGGAGAACACCAACGATCCCGCCAAGCTCAGAACCTTCCTCGAATCCATCGGTGACTGTGTGGTCGTGGTGGATGACGACGAGATTATCAAGGTACATGTCCACACCAATCAGCCCGGCGAGGCTATTACCAAGGGTCTTACCTACGGCAGCCTGATTTCCAGTAAGATTGAGAATATGCGCAAGCAGCACGAAAACGCGGGCGCGGGCGCTCCCAAGAAGCTCGAGCGCGTCGATCCCGTCGAGGGAGCCGTCGGCTTTGTGGCAGTGGCGGCAGGCGAAGGTCTTGTCTCGCTTTTCCACGATCTCGGCTGTGAAAATGTCGTTTCCGGCGGTCAGACTATGAACCCCTCCACTGAGGACATCCTCGCGGCGGTGCAGGCGACAGCCGCTTCCACCGTGTTTGTACTGCCCAACAACAAGAACATCATCATGGCGGCGGAGCAGGCGATTCCTCTCGCGGACAGGCGCGTGATTGTGCTGCCCACCAGAACCATCCCGCAGGGTCTTACCGCCATGCTGACCTATAACCCCGACGCGAATGCCGATGAAAACGCGGTCGATATGTTCAAGGCGGCGGAGAGAGTCGGCACCGGTCAGATCACCTATGCGGCGAGAAATTCCGAGTTCAACGACAAGAAGATCAAAGAGGGCGAAATCCTCGGTCTGGTCAACGGCAAGCTGACCTTTACCGAAAAGACCCGCAACAAGGCGATTGTCAAGCTGGCCAAGCAGATGGTGAATCGCGATACCTCCTTCATCACGCTGATCTATGGCGAGGATGTGACCGACGAAGAGGCGGAGGAGACCCGCAAGTTCATCGAAACCAAGATCGCCAAGAACGTCGAAGTGACGCTGGTCAACGGCGGTCAGCCGGTTTACTACTACATTCTTTCGGTGGAATAATTCGATGGAAGAAAAACAGGGTTTTGATGTACAAGATACAAAGAAAATTGAATCCAAACCGCTGAAATATTACAAGGGTGTCGGTGAGAAACGCGCGGAGCTTTTTGCAAAGCTCGGCATCGGTTCTTCCGATGCCCTTTTGCGGTATTATCCGCGCGAATATGAGGACTGGAGCGACTGCGTGTCGGTGGACACTGCCAAGGCGAATGCCGAAAGCGGCGAAATCTGCTGCATCCGCGCCACAGTGGCGGCGCCCGTGCGTTCGGTTTTTCTCAGCGGACGGCGCACGCTTTACAGCACGCGCGCGGTGGACGACGAGGGAAAAGGCTTTCGCCTGACTTTCTTTAACAATCCTTATATTCCCAAAATGCTGGTGCAGGGGAGTGAATACACCTTCCGCGGCAAGCTCTTTGTCGGCGCCAACGGCGCGGAGATGACCTCGCCCGCCTTTGAGAGCGGCGCGTGTGATAAAATCATCCCCGTCTACCGCGCCACAGAGGGGCTTCCCTCGCGGCAGATTGCCAAAGTGACACAGCAGGTGCTGGACGAACTGCCGGAGGATCTGTCCGACCCGCTGCCCGAAAGCGTGCGGGCGAAATATCATCTGTGCCACATCCGCTATGCGCTGCGTCAGATACATTTCCCCGACGACAAGGAGACGCTGGCGACGGCGCGGGACAGACTGGTATTTGAAGAACTGCTCATTCTCCAGCTCGGTTTGCTGCGGCTCAAGGGGCGCACACGCGGCGCGGCGGGCGTGACGCTCACGCGGGACTGCACGGAGGAATTCTGGAACCTGCTGCCATTTGAACCGACAGGCGCGCAGAAGCGCGCCGCGTCGGAGGCAGTGCGGGACATGATGAGCGGGGAGCGCTCCATGTCCCGGCTTCTGCAGGGCGATGTGGGTTCGGGCAAGACGGCGGTCGCGGCGGCGATTTGTTACACTGCCGCCAAAAACGGCGTGCAGTCGGCGCTGATGGCTCCCACTGAAATTTTAGCGGAACAGCATTACCGTTCTGTCGCCGCACTTCTCGAACCTTGCGGCGTGCGGGTAGGCTTGCTGACCGGTTCCATGACCGCCGCACAGAAGCGCAAGGCGAAGGATGCGGCGGCGGCAGGGGAGACAGACCTTCTCATCGGCACCCACGCGCTGATTTCGGACGGGGTGGCATTTGCTTCGCTGGGGCTGGTCATTACCGACGAGCAGCACCGCTTTGGCGTCAACCAGCGCGGTGCGCTGGCGGCGAAGGGCAACAATCCCCATGTGCTGGTCATGAGCGCCACCCCGATCCCGCGCACGCTGGCGCTTCTCATTTACGGTGATCTGGATATCTCGGTGCTGGACGAAATGCCGAAGGGACGCATTCCGATAGACACCTTCTTTGTGGATGGCGGCAAGCGGCAGAGGGCGTACAATTTTGTCAAAAAGCATGTGGCGGAAGGGCGGCAGGGCTATGTGATCTGCCCCCTGGTAGAGGACAGCGAGGACGGCGGCGACCGGAAGGCGGCGCGCAGCTACGCGGAAAGTCTGGCGGCTGGTTATCTCAGCGGCTGCCGCGTGGGACTGCTGCACGGCAAGATGAAGGGGGCGGAAAAGGACGAGGTCATGAAGCAATTCGCGGCGGGCGAACTGGATGTGCTGGTTTCCACCACCGTGGTGGAGGTCGGGGTGAATGTGCCGAACGCCGTGATTATGATTATTGAAAACGCCGAGCGTTTCGGACTTTCTCAGCTTCACCAATTGCGGGGACGTGTGGGACGCGGCAGCATCCAATCCTACTGCATCCTCATCAGCGACGCGAAGAACGAAGCGGCGGTGGCGCGGTTGAACACCATGTGCCAAACCACCGACGGTTTCGCCATTGCCAACGAGGATTTGAAGCAGCGGGGACCCGGCGATTTCTTCGGCTCGCGGCAGCACGGTCTTCCTGACATGAAGATTGCGGACATGATGACCGACACGCGCATT
The DNA here is from genome assembly GCA_902762395.1 of uncultured Ruminococcus sp. GTDB lineage: Bacteria > Bacillota > Clostridia > Oscillospirales > Acutalibacteraceae > RUG762. Next base: position 783 of record CACWOA010000146.1, on the reverse strand, counting down.
TTCTTACAGGCGCAGGAAGCGGCGCGGCGGATTCTGGATAGCGACCCGGAGCTGACCGCCAGGGAAAACAGCGGTCTGGCCGAGGAAGTGACGCGCCTCTTTGACCCGAATCGGGCGATGAATTAGGAATATTCGGTTGACATATAGGAATGCTGATATAGGCGCTCGCGGTGATATTTATAAATAAAAAAGGAGGGCTTTGGCTATGTCAGAAAGAACGGCACGGATTGCCGAAATGGTTGATATGCTTCCCGAACAGGATCAGGTGTTGGCTTATGAGTTGATCAGAAGAATGGTGTTGGCATGGGATCCGGAGTTTACTAAATTGACCGACATGGAAAAACGTCAAATGGCAAAAGCGGAACAAAGCGGATTTGTTTTAGATGAAGACATTGATTGGGACAGTATTGGTGTGTAAAAAAATCCCCCTCGGAAGTCGTTGCAAAAACGACCTCCGAGGGGGATGATTTTGTCGCGGGAATAAAATTACGCGGTCTGGCTCATGCGGCCTCTTATGTATTCCTTGACCTCGTCGGGCGAGATGTCAAGCACAAAGGCAAATTCCAGATTGATAATGCGCTCGGCTTCGCGGAGAATGCGTTCGTCGGAGGCGTTGAGCTTCTTGTGAGCGGCAAGCTGGGATTTCTGATGATTGTAGATCGTGCCGGCGAGCGCCATGATATTTTCGCGGCTGCCGCTTTGCAGGATGCTGTTGAATTTCTCCTTGCGCGCTTTGTGGTCGTCTACCCAGAAGTCTTCGGCTTCGGGAATCCCGTCGATGAG
>CACWOA010000145.1 GCA_902762395.1 uncultured Ruminococcus sp. | reverse complement strand
AGGAGATTACATTTTTGAACCTTCATGGCCAGCTACTGCTGAAAGCAAAGTCTCCCACATCTATTACGCCGGTACCCAGCAGGAATGGAAGAATGCCTTAACGGATAGGTATGGCGATCTTAATAGTCTCGGCAAAGACGACATCACCATACACTACAATTCCTCCGGTCCGTCCGTTACCGCCGTAACCATCAAATCCATGCCGACAAAAAAGACCTACACCGTCGGAGAATCCTTCGCCCCGGCTGGCATGATTCTCAAAGCAACCTATGACGACGGCACTACAAGGGAAATCACGAGCGGCTTCACCTATACTCCCACAGGCAAGCTGGCCACAGCGGGTCAACAAAAAATCGTCGTAACCTACGGCGGCAAGTCCACAGGCTTTTACGTCACGGTCAACAAGGCGGTTTCTTCCGTGACCATCGCGAAAAAGCCGACCAAGCAAACCTACACGGTGGGCGAATCCTTCAACGCCGCAGGCATGAAGCTGAAAGTCACCTATACCGACAACACCACCGCCGAAATCACGAGCGGCTTCACCTGCACGCCGTCCGGCAAGCTGACCGCCGCCGGACAGCAGAAGATTGTCGTGAGTTACGGCGGCAAGTCCACAGGCTTCTATGTGACGGTGCAGTAAAAATCCGGTACGAGGGTACGGACGTTTACGTTGCGTCATTCAAAAAAACAGCATAAAACAATCCGCCCCGGCATTTTCCTTCATAAAAAGGAGAAAATGCCGGGGCGGTTATTTTGATTGATTTAAGAAAACAGCTCAAAGTTCACCGTAGAAATTGACGAGCAGTGCCAGCGTGAGAATTGCCATGAACGCGATCAGCGCTATGCAGTAGGAACGGCGGGTGGCCTTGCGTCTGAAAAACGGCTTGGCGCTCACGATGACAATGGCCGCGCCCGCGACCAGCGCCGCCACATCTACGGCGGTGACAATCGACATGGCCGCCATTTCGGGCACGATGGATTTTAATTTGAGTAGCAGCAGCAGCTTGCTGCCGATGATGTGTCCCAGCGGCACCAGCGCAATGGGTAAGATCGACTGACCAATGGCGCGGTAGCCGTGGCGCGTACACATAAAGGAAGAAATCAGCACGATGATAATAATTGCAACGCATGCGGTTGTCATATAGATACCACTCCTGTTTCTGTCTGTTTTCACGAATGTTTCCAACATTACCTATCTATTATAAAAAAATCGGGGTGACTTGTCAAGACAAAATTTGAAATTTCCATTGAAACAGGGAACAAACAGGGAACAGGGGAAATTATCTCTTGCAAACGATGGAAACCTGTGATATGATAAACACAGAGAAAGGAAAATGAAAAATGCTGACACAGGATATGACAGCAGCTATCGCAGAAAAAGCCGGACTGCCGCCTCAGGCGGTGGCGCTCTGGGAGACTACTTTGCAGACAGCGTGTTTCGCGCGGTAGCAATATGACGAGGATACTGTCGCGGTGACGCTTGTGAAGCGGCATGGCGTCGACGAAGAAAAGGCGCGTGCCTTTTACCACGCGTATGTGGAAATCATGCAAAACGGCGGCTGATGGGTGAAAAAATCGTTGTAACGAGGGAAAGATGACGAAGCGGGTTCATCGTTCCCTCGTTTTTGGACTTTGAGGAGAATCGTCGGCAGTCCTGCGCACACGCAAAGAAAATCAGAAAAATTCAAAGAAATTCATCATAAAACTGTTGAGAAAGTGATAGAGGGTGTGTTATAATATCAGAGTTAAGAATCAGAATGGCATTTTATTGATTGAAACCATTCATTCCCAATGGAGGAACCGGAATGTTAAACAGACGTGAATCAAGACAGCAGGCATTTGAGTTTATTTTTGAAAGATCGTTCGGCGCGGACAGTGTGGACAGCATTATTATGTGCGCACAGGCGGCGCGTGACGCGGAGATTTCACCCTATGCGCAGACGGTGGCGGAGGGCGTGTCCGCCCATCAGGAGGAAATCGACGGGTACATATCCGCTTATTCCCGCGCCCGTCATATCCGCAGAATGTCGAGGGTTGTGCTGGCGGCGCTGCGGCTGGCGATTTATGAAATTCTGTATGTAGACGACCTCGAGCCGCGCATTTCCATCAATGAGGCGATCGAACTGGTCAAAAAATTCGGTGAGAAGGATGAGGCTGGCTTTGTCAACGGCGTGCTGGGCGGCTTTATGAAGGCGTACACCGCAGGTGAAATCAAGCCGTCGGGAGTTATCGGCGCGCAAACCGCCAAAGAAGCGCACTCCGGCAAGGACGGCGAGGGGGAGGCGCAATGAGCCTGTACCTCGGCATTGACACCAGCAATTACACCACATCGGCGGCGCTCTACGACAGCGAAACCGGCAGGGTGACGCAGCAGAAAATGCTGCTTCCCGTCAAGGCGGGGGAGAAGGGAATCCGCCAGAGTGACGCGGTTTTTCACCACACGCAGCAGCTTCCGTCCATCATCGCGGCGCTGCGGCAGGCATACGGTGTGCCGGAAGGACTGGCGGCGGTAGGCGCGTCGGTACGTCCGCGCAGTGTGGACGGGTCGTATATGCCCTGCTTCACAGTGGGCAGCGGTACGGCGCGTATTCTCGCGGATGTGATGGGCATCACGTTCGCGGCATTTTCCCATCAGGAGGGACACATCGCGGCGGCGCTCTATTCGGCAGGAAGGCTTGACCTGATGAAGGGTACGTTCATCGCCTTTCATGTGTCGGGCGGCACCACGGAGGCGCTGCTTGTCAAGGGCGACGGGCTGCATTTTAAGACGAAGATGATCGCGCAGTCGCTGGATCTAAAGGCCGGGCAGGCCATTGACCGCGCTGCGGTCATGCTGGGACTGCCCTTTCCCGGCGGAAAATACCTCGAAGAACTTGCGCTGACCTGTGAGGAGGAAGTGAAATACAGACCCGTCATGAAGGGCTGCGACTGTTCGCTTTCCGGCATCGAGAATCAGTGCCGGAGGATGCTCACGCAGGGGCAGCCAAAGGAGAAGATCGCAAAATACTGTCTCACGGCGGTGATGAATGCCATCATTGCCATGACCGACGCACTGACGGCACAGTTCGGCGATTGGCCGCTGGTGTACGCGGGCGGCGTGATGTCCAACGGCATCATGCGGCGCGCGATTACGGCGCGATATGCGGACGCTCATTTTGCCGCGCCGGAATTTTCCTGTGACAACGCGGCGGGAATCGCGGTGCTGACAGCGCTCAGTCAAAACAAATAAGGAGTATCGCTTTGGAAGTTGTAACGGTAAGTCAGATTAACAAATATATCAAGTCGCTCATGGATCGCGACACGCTGCTGAGCGACGTCACTGTGATGGGGGAAATATCCAATTTCAAGCGTCACAGCTCCGGGCATTATTATTTCTCGGTGAAGGACGCGGGCGCGACCATTTCGGCGGCGATGTTCAAATGGCAGAACCGCACGCTGAAATTCATGCCGGAAAACGGTATGCGCGTGCTGGTTCACGGACGTATTTCCGTCTATGAACCCTCCGGGCAGTACCAGATCATCGCGGACAGCATCGAGCCGGACGGCGTGGGCGCGCTGTATGAAGCCTATGAAAAGCTGAAAAGACAGTTGGAGGAGCAGGGGTGGTTTGCCCCGGAGCGCAAAAAGCCGCTGCCCCGGTTTCCGCGCAAAATCGCGGTGATCACATCCCCCACAGGGGCGGCTATCCGGGATATCCTCAATATCCTGGGGCGCAGATATCCGCTTGCCCCGGTGGAGATTTTCTCGTCCGAGGTGCAGGGAGAAAACGCGCCCGCGGCACTCGCAAGGGCGCTCCGGGCGGTCAATCAGAAAGCCGACAGCGACGTGATTATCATCGGTCGCGGCGGCGGTTCCATGGAGGATTTGTGGGCGTTCAACAGCACGGAAGTGGTGAGCGCAGTTGCCGCCTCACGCATTCCCGTGATCTCCGCCGTGGGGCATGAAACCGACTTCACGCTCTGCGATTTTGTGGCGGATATGCGCGCGCCCACGCCATCGGCTGCGGCGGAACTGGCGGTTCCCGACAGCGCGGGCGTGATGGAATATCTCCGACAGTTTGAGGCGAAGAGCAGGGCGGCGATGGAGCGCAAAATCGTATTGAGTGAAGCGCGGGTGACGGCGGTCATGCATCTCTCCTGCATGAAAAATCCGCTCGGCTTCACCGAAAACAAAAGCCGGCAGCTTGACGAACTGACTTCGCGGCTGCAAAGCGCCATGAAGGAAAAAATCGGGACCTGCGACGCCGCGCTGCGCGAGAACGCATCCCGACTGGCGGCGCTCAATCCCCTGGCGGTGCTGGGGCGCGGTTATGCGGTAGTGTATAAAAAGCGCTCCCCCGTGAATTCCGTGACGGCGGTGGCAGAGGGAGACGAAATCAGCATCAGACTTTCCGACGGCGCGGCACAGTGCCGTGTGGAAAAGGTCACAAGAGAGGTTGTAGAATAACAATGGCAGACAAAACCAACGAACCCAAGAGCTTTGAAGCGGCGATGCAGCGGCTGGAGGAAATCGCCAATCTTCTCGAAGACGGCGAGGCGGAGCTGGCGCAATCGCTTGCATTATACAAGGAGGGCGCGGGTCTGGCCGCGTGGTGTACACAGCAGCTTCAGAATGCGCGTCAGCAAGTTACCATGCTGGAAAACAAGGGTGTTTGATAATCATTTTAACATAAAGGTGGATTTGACGATAATGAGCCATATTGTGAAGGAAAGACAAAACGAATGGCTGCCCAAAATCGAGGCGGCGCTTGATCTGTATACCGCCAAATGCGGTTCGCTGCATCCCGAATTGCTCGCGGCGATGCGCTACAGCCTTCTCGACGCGGGCAAACGGATTCGACCCATTCTCGCGCTGGAATTCTGCCGCGCGGCGGGGGGACGTCCCGAGGATGCGATGCCCTTTGCCTGCGGCGTGGAGATGATACACAGCTATTCCCTGATTCACGACGATCTGCCCTGCATGGACGACGACGACCTGCGACGCGGCAAGCCCTCCTGCCATATCCGGTTCGGTGAGGATACCGCGCTGCTGGCGGGCGACGCGCTCCAGCCGCTCGCCTTTGAAACCATGCTGACCCGCAGCACCGTCAGTCCCGCCCTCACCGTGAAAGCGGC
>CACWOA010000144.1 GCA_902762395.1 uncultured Ruminococcus sp. | reverse complement strand
GAACCAGTCCGAGATGACGCTTGCCGTCATCGGCTGGACTCCCGCGCTCGCATTCGCTCGCTAATTGCGCTTCGCTTTTTCTTCTTTTTCTTTTTCTCTCCACTCCCCACTTCCCACTAAATTCTCATTTTTACAATCTGCGTTTATCTCTGTGGAAAAAGGAGGCGTTGGATGTGGCGAAAACGCAGGGGAACTGGGGCAGGAAAGAGGAAAGCCCTTCGCTGCTTTATACAATGGCAGTGATTTTTTTGTTGTGTACGGTGGCGTCAGTGATTGCCGCCAAGAAATACCTTCTCGATCTGTCATCCCAGGCGGAGGCAAGACAGTATGCCATGTTTGCCGCGTCCTCAGAGAGAACCGAGCCATCCGATTCATCCGATCCGCCCGAAAGCGAGGAAGACCGGCAACAGCGGGAAATTCAGGCAATCGTGCAGGGGATGACGCTGGAGCAAAAGGTCGGACAGCTTTTCATGGTGCGCGATAATGCTTCCGGTCCTTTCAAGGAGGTTGTGGGCAGTACCCATGCCGGAGGGGTGATTTTGTTTGCGGATGATTTCAAAGGCAAGACCGCCGATCAGGTGCGCGAGATGATTGACCAACTGCAAAATGCCTCCGACGGCAATATGCTGGTGGCGGTGGACGAGGAAGGCGGCACCGTGGTGCGTGTCAGCCGGAACACCCGTTTGCGCAGCAGCCGCTTCCAATCGCCGCAGGCGCTCTTCAAGGCGGGAGGCTACGAACTGATCGAATCGGACACCCGCGAAAAGTGCGAATTGCTCCATTCGCTGCACATCAATATGAATTTAGCGCCCGTGGCCGACGTGTGCGAAAAATCGAGCGGTTTTATTTACCGGCGTGCCTTCGGCAAGGATGCGCAGGCGACGTCGGAATATGTGACAACCGTGGTCCGGACGATGAAGGAATATCCCGTGGCGGGCTGCGTCAAGCATTTTCCGGGTTACGGCGACAGCAAGGGGGACACCCATGAGGGGCTTGTGGTCAACGAAAAGACGCTGGATGAACTCTTTGCGTGCGATCTGATCCCCTTTGTCAACGCGATTCGTTACGACGCGGACGCGATTATGCTGACTCACACCGTTATCAAGGCAGTGGACAGCGAAATGCCGGGTTCTCTTTCTCCTGATGTGGTCAATCTCATGCGGGAGACGATGGGATTCGAGGGAGTAATTCTTTCCGACGGTCTGGATATGGGTGCGATCATAGAGTACAGCGGCGGCGACAGCGGCAAGGTTTGCGTGCTGGCGGTCAACGCGGGCGTGGATATTCTCTGTGCGCCGAAGAATCCACTGAAGGATTATCAGGCGGTGCTTAGTGCGGTGCAGTCCGGCGAGATTGCGGAGAGCCGCGTGGATGAATCGGTCGGTCGCATTGTCAGATTAAAAAGACGGCTGGGATTCTACGAAACCGCATGATGACACGGTTCCACAAAAACAAAAAAAACGGCAGCAGATGTGATAGAAAAATACACCTGCTGCCGTTCTGTTTGAAAATAACATTACAGCACTAATTGCTTGATTTTGGTGAAATCGCCGTCCATGATTTTGTAGGTGGCGGGAATGTCCGCACCGGTCAGGTCGGTAATTTTCGGGGAAATATCGGAGTGAATGTAGAGGGAGTCCATGCCGATGAGGTTCGCGCCTTTGATATCGGTGCCTGCGTCGTTGCCGATCATGATACATTCGTTTATGTTCAATCCGTAGCGCTCTACCACCGTGCGGAAGAATTTTTCCTCGGGTTTGCAGAGTCCCTCGTCGGAGGAAAACACAATGCCGTCGAATTTATGATCGGTTACGCCGTCGTAAAGACAGAGAAATTTGGTGGATATGGTGCGGAAGGCCTGTCCGATCGTGCGGATGATGTCCATCGAAACGGTGACGCCCTTCTCCTTGAATAAATCCTCAAAGACGTATTCCAATTGAATTTCGGGATACTGTGCGCCGTTTTTCTCCCGCAGCGCCTCAGTGTGGGAGGCACAAAGCCGCAGATAGGCTTTTTTGAATTCGGCGGGGGTATAATGCGCGCCGTGGTAGGCGTACAGTTCCGCCGTCTTTTTCCAGAGATACGGCTTCCCCTCGTTGGAATTCTGATACATGGGTGCATTCTCCTTAAAAAACCGGACAGACCTGTTTTTCTATGAAAATTCATGTCTGTCCGGTTTTGTTACAATGATTAGGAAAAGTAAGTTAAGAAAAGGAAGTAAATTACTTTTCGATCAGGGAAACGCCTGTCATCTCAGCGGGCTGGGCAATGCCGAGCACCTCGAGCATGGTCGGGGCAATGTCGGCGAGGCAGCCGCCTTCGCGCAGCTTGCAGTCGTAGCCCACCACGCAGAAGGGGACAGGGTTGGTGGAATGCGCCGTGAAAGGCTCGCCCTTTTCGTCGAGCATCTGATCGGCGTTGCCGTGGTCGGCGGTAATCATGACCACGCCGCCCATTTCGTCCACAGCCGCCTTGACCAGATCGCCCACGCAGGCGTCAACCGCTTCGACAGCCGCCTTGGCCGCGTCAAAGATGCCGGTGTGACCGACCATGTCGCAGTTGGCGAAGTTGACAATGATGATGTCGTATTTGCCGGAGCGGACGCACTCGACCAGACGGTCGCGCACTTCATAGGCGCTCATTTCGGGCTGGAGGTCGTAGGTCGCGACAGCGGGGGACTTGACCAGCACTCTGTCTTCGCCCTCGTACTGCTTTTCCACGCCGCCGTTGAAGAAGAATGTCACATGGGCATACTTCTCGGTTTCCGCGATTCTGAGCTGGGTCATGCCGAGGTTAGAGATGTATTCGCCCAGCGTGTTTTTGAGCGACTGGGGCTTGAAAGCCACGTTGACGTTGGGCATTGTCGCGTCATACTGGGTCATGCAGACGTAGTAGAGCGGGAAGAAGCCGTTTCTGCGCTCGAAGCCGCTGAAATCGGGATCCACCAGCGTTCTGGTGATCTCTCTGGCGCGGTCGGGGCGGAAGTTGAAGAAGATCACGGAGTCGTTTGCCTTGATGGTCGCGCCCTCGGTGCATACCACCGGGATGACGAATTCGTCGGTGATGTTCTTGCCTTCCTCGTCGATCTGCTCATAGGAGGCTTTGATGGCGGCAACGGGGTCGGGATTCTGAATGCCCTCGCCGTACACCATCGCGGCATACGCCTTGCCGACGCGTTCCCAGCGGTTGTCTCTGTCCATGGCGTAATATCTGCCCATGACAGTGGCGACCTTGCCCACGCCGATTTCGGCGAGCTTTTCCTGGAGCTGGGCGACATAATCCGCGCCGGAAGCGGGAGGAACGTCACGACCGTCGAGGAAGCAATGCACATACACTTCGGTCAGACCGTATTTCTTCGCCATTTCAACGATGGCATACAAATGGGTGATGTGGCTGTGAACGCCGCCGTCACTCATCAGACCCATGAGGTGAAGTGCGCTGCCGTTTGCCTTGCAGTTTTCCATCGCACCCTTCATGGCTTCGTTGTCAAAGAAATCGCCGTCCGCGATGGACTTGGTGATTCTGGTCAGTTCCTGGTAGACGATGCGGCCGGCACCCATATTGGTGTGACCGACTTCGCTGTTGCCCATCTGACCGTCCGGCAGACCTACCGCCATGCCGGATGCGCCGATGGTGGTGTAGGCATTCTCGGCAAAGAATTTGTCAAGGTTGGGTTTGGAGGCGGCGACAATGGCGTTGCCATAGGGATCCTTAATGCCGTAGCCGTCCATGATACAAAGAACAAGGGGTTTTTTCATAGAAAAGTCCTTTCTAAAAAGTGTCCGTGAAAAGGGGAGAGAAGGGAGCCGCGTCCCTTTTCACGAAACACCCTGCTGATATTTGATAGTGAATTATCTGCTTGCTGCCGCGACGATCGCCGCAAACTTGGTCGCGACAAGGGAAGCGCCGCCGATCAGACCGCCGTCTACATCGGGCTGATCGAGAAGTTCAACGGCGTTGCCGTCGTTCATGGAGCCGCCGTACTGGATGACCAGCTTGTCGGCAGCCTCGGCGGTGTAAAGCTCCGCCACAAGGTCGCGGATGATCTTGCAGACTTCGTTGGCCTGCTCAGCGGTAGCGGTCTTGCCGGTGCCGATGGCCCATACGGGTTCGTAAGCAATGATGATTCTCTCGAGTTCCTCGGCGGAAACGCCTTCGAGCGCTTTGGTGGTCTGCTCACGGACGAGCGATTCGGTGGTGCCGCTCTCGCGCTGTTCGAGGGTTTCACCCACGCAGACGATGGCGGTCATGCCCGCGTCAAGGGCTGCTCTGGTTCTCATGTTGACGGTCGCGTCGGTCTCACCGAAGTACTGTCTGCGCTCACTGTGACCGATAATGACATACTGCACGCCCATGGATGTGAGCATTTCCGCGCTGACTTCCGCGGTGAAGGCGCCGCTCTTGGCCCAGTGGCAGTTCTCCGCGCCGACCTTGATGTTGGTGTCCTTGGTGGCTTCGAGCGCGTTCTGAAGGTCAACGTAGGGAACGCATACGAGCACGTCGCAGTCCGCGTCCTTGACGAGGGGCGCGATCTCATTGATGAGTGTGGTGGTCTCAGCGGGGGTCTTGTTCATTTTCCAGTTGCCGGCGATAACGGCCTTGCGAAGCGTTTTGTTCATTTTGATTCATTCCTTTTATAAAAATAGATGGGGTATATTGAGTAAACATTCAACGCGGGAAACGCGAAAAAAGCAATACGGAGCCGACCCCGGAAAGCAGTCCAAAGCCTGCACGGAATCAGCCCCGCTTTTACTTGAGTGTGAAATTTGAAAGGTGAAGTGTGAAATTGCTGTGATAATAACGGCTGCAGCGATGTACAATGCGATTTCACAATGAAGTGATGATTTGCATAATTTCACACTTCACACTTCACATTAATGGAAGAATTACTTCTCGTTGAGGCAGGCGATACCGGGAAGCTCTTTGCCCTCGAGGAATTCGAGGGAAGCGCCGCCGCCTGTAGAAATGTGGGACATCTTGTCGCCGAAGCCGAGCTGGTTGACAGCCGCCGCAGAGTCGCCGCCGCCGATGATGGTGGTTGCTTCTGTCTCAGCGAGTGCCTTTGCCACAGCGATGGTGCCTTTGGCGAGAATCGGGTTTTCAAACACGCCCATAGGACCGTTCCATACAACGGTCTTGGCGGACTTGACAGCCTCGGCGTAGAGTTCGGCGGTCTTGGAGCCGATGTCCAGCCCCATCATGTCTGCGGGAATGGTGTCGGAAACCGTGACTTCGATCTCCGCATCGATGGGATTCGGGAAATCCTTGGTGATGGTGGTGTCCACCGGGAGAAGCAGCTTTTTGCCGAGCTTTTCCGCCTTTTCCATCATTTCCTTGCAGTAGTCGATCTTGGTGTCGTCCACCAGAGAGGTGCCGACTTCCTTGCCCTGTGCCTTGAGGAAGGTGTAAGCCATACCGCCGCCGATAATGAGGGTATCGCACTTCTCGAGAAGGTTGGAGATGACGTTGAGCTTGTCAGCTACCTTGGCGCCGCCGAGGATGGCAACAAAGGGACGGACAGGATTCTCAACAGCATTGCCGAGGAACTGGATTTCCTTCTGAATGAGGTAGCCGACAACAGCGGTATCGACGATGCTCGCTACACCGACGTTGGAGCAGTGCGCTCTGTGGGCAGTGCCGAACGCGTCGTTGACAAACACATCGCAGAGAGAAGCAAGCTCCTTGGAGAAAGCTTCGCCGTTCTTTGTCTCTTCTGCTCTGTAGCGGGTGTTTTCGAGAAGGATCACGTCGCCGTCCTGCATCGCTTCGACAGCCGCCTTGGCGTTGGGACCGACAACCTCGTTGTCAGCGGCAAACTTGACTTCCTGACCGAGAAGCTCGGTGAGCTTGGCGGCAACGGGCGCGAGAGACAGCTCCGGCTTAGGTTCGCCTTTCGGCTTGCCGAGATGGGAGCAGAGAATGACCTTGCCGCCGTCGGCCACCAGCTTTTTGATGGTGGGCAGAGCAGCGGTCAGACGGTTGGTGTCGGTGATCACGCCGTTTTTGAGCGGTACGTTGAAGTCGCAGCGCACAAGAACTTTCTTGCCTTTTACGTCGATGTCATCGACGCTCTTTTTGTTCAGAAGAGAACTCATGGGTAATACATCCTTTCATAGCAATATTGCTTTAATCATTCTACATTATTTTTCCCAAAATTGCAAGGGGAAAGGGGGCATTTGCAACTATTTTTTATGATTATTTTACATTTTACCGTTTCTTTCCTCCTATGACGGATTTTCTGTCGGCTGATCGTTTGCCGGGAAAAAAGGCGGAACCTCTCCGGCGTCGCCGCATAGTATGAATTGAGCGGAATGAACAACCGACTTTTCATCTGGCAGCAGGAGGAATGTACTCATGGCGAAGATTTATCTCAGCCCCTCGACACAGGAATACAACCCCTATGTGATCGGAGGCGGCAACGAAGAAACCAACATGAACCGGCTGGCGGACGCGCTGGTGCCGTATCTCGACGAACTGGGCATCCGGTATGACCGCAACACACCGGAGATGACCGCGCGAACCTCGATTCAGCAGGCGAATGCCAACGGTCCGTATGATCTGTACCTGGCGCTGCACTCCAACGCCGCCCCGGAGGAATTCGCGGGTATGCTCAGAGGGACGGACGTTTATTACAATCCCAATGATCCGGAAAGCCTGCGCGCCGCCGAACTGATCGCGGACGAATTCCGGCGCATTTATCCCGAGCCGCAGCTGGTGGATGTGCGTCCCACCGATTTCCTGGGGGAAGTGCTGCGTCCGAATTATCCGTCGGTGCTGGTGGAGGTCGCCTATCACGACAATGTGCAGGACGCGGCGTGGATTCTCAACAATTTCGACGCGATCGCGCGGGCGCTTGCCAACGCGGTGCAGGAATTCATCGGCGAGACAGGACGGCGGGTGTGATTTTTTGTCAATAAAATACAAAACAAACTCCGTGCAGATGTGTATTGTCTGAGCGGAGTTTGTTTGTATGAATTCATGGTTATTATGCAAGGAAACGCAAATGAAAAGTGAGATTTCACTTACCATCTATCATTAGTTTCTATAAATGAGCATATTCGTTATATTGTGCAAAGGGCAATAGTCAATCGTGCCATGTAGGGGACGGCGTCCTCGACGTCCCGATGCGATACGGCTAAATCCTATCGTAAAATAGGACATTTATGTGCGGTACGTTGTTCGTATTCGCCCCAATGCACCCAATCTTCAAGTGTG
>CACWOA010000143.1 GCA_902762395.1 uncultured Ruminococcus sp. | reverse complement strand
ATGGAATAGGATAAAAAACTTTGTAAAAAACAATCCCCGACAGCATGATCCGATACTGTCGGGGATTGTTCAACATGGAAGGAAGATGAAAAAATGCAAAAAGATTTATTCAGCGCTGCCCCTGTATTCCTTGGAAACCAGTTTCCTGCCGTCCTTGTCATAGTATCTTACGACAACGGCTTCCGCTTCAGGAACGGTGGTCTGCACCGATTTGAGAATGCTGTTGAAGGAGGAGGTCATTTTAGCGCCCTCGAGGTATTCCGTGAGTTTTTCCTTGGCGGTAGCGGAATCTTCGATGTCAATGGTATAGGCACAGGTGTAAACCAGCTTGTTGCCCTCCGCGGTGACGCTCAGTTCGATGCCCTGCGATTTGTAGGAAGCAGACATGGCCTGTACCTGCTGTTGGAAGGTATTGTCACTGACCAGCTCTTCCAGTTTGGTCTGCTGGGCGACTTCCTGCGATTCGGTTTCAGCGTCGGAGGTGGTATCCTTTTTCAGATTGCTGCATGAGGCAAACGAGAGACACAGTGCGGCAGTCAAAAGAAGGACGAATACGTGTTTGATAGATTTCATAATCATTGCTCCCTTTTTCAAAGTTTACGTTTGTATAAATAGTATTATAGCACTTGCAAAGCAAGAATGCAAGAAGTTTGTGAGAAAAGAAAAGGGAAGGTATGTTTTATTACTTTTTATTGATACAAGTAAAAATAAAAAAATCAAAAAAAATGAAAAAAAAACTTGACAAATGCCGCCGAGTGTAGTATAGTATATAAGCACTTGATTGGAGACGGGTTCGATGTGAACCTCTCGTGCGGTTATGCTGGTGTAGCTCAGTTGGTAGAGCAGCTGATTTGTAATCAGCAGGTCGGGGGTTCAAGTCCGTCCACCAGCTCCATTCAATTATATATGGGAGAGTTCCCGAGTGGCCAAAGGGAACAGACTGTAAATCTGTCGCGTCTCGCTTCGGTGGTTCGAATCCACCCTCTCCCACCAACAGCGCGGCTGACGCCGCTAAAATAAGAGATAATGGAGAATAGATAATAGAGAACAGTGACAGCGATAAACTTCGCGCGCTGTTGTATTATTATCTATTCTCCATTATTTATTATCTATTCTCTGAAATCGGACTCATATTATGGGTGGTGATGATCAATGGCAACTGATAGTATCTTATTGGAAAAAGCACTTAGATTTGCTGTAAGAATCGTAAAACTGAATTAATACCTCATTAAGCAAAAACATGAAACAGTCATCTCTAAACAAATCATCCGTAGCGGCACTTCAATCGGTGCAAATACTAATGAAGCTACATACGGAAACAGCAAGGCTGATTTCATAGCCAAAATGCAGATTGCTTTAAAAGAAACAGCGGAAACAGAATATTGGCTGCGACTTCTTGTTATGTCGGAATATATAACCGAAACAGAGGGTTATTCATTGATTAACGATTGTCTTGAAATCAGGCGGATTTTGGTTGCGACACTCAACACCGCGAAGCAGAACAATAAGTAGCCGGCATCTTTATTGTTCAACCCGTACCAACAGCGCGGCTGACGCCGCTAAGTGAATAGAGAATAGTGATTCGTGGAATGTCTTTTATCCCTTTCAGAAAAAACAAAAAGCAGTGATCGGCATATCGACCTATCACTGCTTTTTTTGATTTTTTTGATTATATTGCTTTTTTTGCGTTGACCTGTTTTGTCTCGGCAGGTTCACCGCTGCGGATCGCCGCGCCGGTCAGACCGAACAGCACCCACATCAGCGGACTGTTGATCGGCAGGGAGTAGCCGAAAAAGGCGTGGACGGCATAGGCGACAACGCCCAGCGCACAGCAGACCAGCTGGGGATTGTCGGTCGCTTTTTTGAAAGCCTTCGTGACCATGATACCCAAAAAAGCGAGGAAAGAACCGACGCCGGGCAGTCCCGAACACACTAAAAGCTGCAAATATTCGTTGTGGGCTTTGTCGAGGTTTCTGCCGTTGAAGAAAGCAGTGGATTCCTTGCCAAACGCCTCATTGAACAGATTGCAGAAGGTATCGGGACCGCCGCCCAGCAGCAGCAGCGACGGACGCTGTACAAACACCAGCTTTAATGTGCGTTTCCATGTGAAGAAGCGATTCGTGCCGAATTTGTCGCTGAAATTGTGGTGGTACAGAATCTGACCGAATTCATACAAAAAGCCTTTGGTCTGGGTATTGGCGGCAATGGCGGCGGCGACCAGCCCGCCAATGAGCGCCGCGCCGTCAACGCAGAGCGTGACAATGAGAAGGGTTTTGCGCGAAGGCGCAAGGCGAAGGGTGCCGTCATTGATAAGAAGCGCAAATGTCACACAGACCAGCTCCGCGCCGAGCAGCAGCCATCCGGTCTGACCGAAATCCTTGCCGAGGATATCCGACCGCACCACCAGCCTGTTAAAGAGAATGACGCCCAGCGCAGCGGAAAGGACGGTCAGAAAACGTCCCACCCGTCGGAAATCAATGAGAAGCAGCGGCATGGCAACCGGCACCACCACCATCAGGGCGACGATGCCCGCGTCGGTGTTGAGGTTCAGCTCCGCCCACAGCATGAGCGCAAAGCAGAAGAGGGTCAGATAGCCGTGTTTGTCAAAGGAAAGATGCTGCTCGGTGACGTAAACGGCAGCCGTGACGGTAAGCGCCACCGTGACAAAATAGGATGTGAGGTTGATGTTGCCCATCGGTCCCATAAAGAGGAGCTTGCTCTCCCAGTTGGGTTCGGCAAAGCCGGTGTCGAGTACATCGTGACCGAAGAAGTGCAGCATAACCAGCATCGCCACCACTGTTGCGCCGAAGCCGTAGATGCTGAGGTCGAACCTTTGCAGGCGGAGCAGGCGCGACAGCACGAAGTAGGTGACGACATAGAAGGTCTGGATGATAAAGCCGTCGTTGCGCACTCCCTGCCCGTTGAGGGCGACGTCCTTGTACTGTGAAAAGAGTGTGGACAGCAGGAGAACGCCCCAGTAAACCAGCACCGCGATATCCACCTTGCTCAATTGCGGCATTTCGACGGCGAATTCGTAAGAAGGGGTCTTCATCACTTTGCGGATCATGATGATGATGATCGTGCAGAACGCCGCCGCCGCGATGAGATAGAAGGTCATATTTTTGAAATGGGTGATGTTGGCGTACTTTTCCTGTCCCATTGCCAGCGGAAAGACGACCGCCATCGCGATCAGGAAAAGGCGGGTGACAATTTCAAGGACATTGTCCCTGTCGAAGAGCGGTGAGGCGGGCGGCGTTTTGTTTGGCGCTGCCACGGAAGGCTTTCCGGGCAGATCGGAAGCCCCCACAACGGCTTTGCCTTTTTTATTTCCATATTTCTTTTGTGTTTTACCGGACATTGGTGAAAAAAGCTCCTTTCATTGGATGGATACCTGATACAATTTTATCGTTTCCTTATGATTTTTACAAGAGCTTTTACAATAAATTCATAAATAGAAAACGGATTTCCCTGCAAACGACGGTTGAGGGCTTGCAATATGGTCGCGGCAGTGGTAAAATAACGATGTCTGCTAACTATGGCACTGTTCAAAAATAATCTGAACAATCTGACTTGTCCATCTTATTTCCTCACAGTGCCTATTTTTGGGGAATCGAGGAAATGTTATGAGAAAATTTTTTGACATTGACGACCGCCTGCTGACATTGGGCGAGGAAATCGAGGCGGAGCTGCGCCCCGCCTTTGCCCATATCGAAAGCAACGCCTTTCAGAACCAGCAGAAGGTGCTGGCGGCTTTCATTCACAACAATGTGGGCGAGAACTGCTTCACCTCCTCCACGGGCTACGGCTACGGCGACGTGGGGCGGGACAAGCTCGAGCGCGTCTTTGCCGACGCGATGGAGTGCGAGGACGCGCTGCTGCGGCATAACTTCATGTGCGGCACCCATGCGCTGACGGTGGCGCTTTTCGGCGTGCTGCGTCCGGGAGACACCATGCTTTGTGTGACAGGTATGCCGTATGACACCATTCAGTCGGTCATCGGCATCAGCAAAACGCCCGCGAGCGGTTCGCTCAAGGAATTCGGCATCCGGTTTGACAAAGTGGATCTTCTCGAAAACGGCGCAGTGGATATCCCCTCGTCGCTCGAAAAGCTGCGCACGGACAACACGATAAAGATGGTCTATCTCCAGCGCTCACGCGGCTATTCGCTGCGACCCTCGCTTACCGTGGAACAGATCGGGGAAATCTGCGCCGCCGTGCGCTCCGTCAGACCGGAGGTCATCATCATGGTGGATAACTGCTACGGCGAATTCGTCCAGCTCACCGAACCCTGCTGTCACGGCGCGGACTTAATGGCGGGTTCCCTCATCAAGAACGCGGGCGGCGGCATCGCTCCCACGGGCGGCTATATCGCGGGACGTGCCGATCTGGTGGAGATGTGTTCCTACCGCCTGTCCACTCCCGGCACCGGCAGGGAAGTGGGCTGCACGCTCGGTCATTCGCGGGAAATGTATATGGGTCTGTTTGCCGCGCCGCATGTGGTGGGCGAAGCCCTGAAAACAGCCGCCTTCTGCGCGGGGCTGTTTTCCCGTCTGGGCTACGGCGTGACCCCCCTGCCCGACGAGCCGCGCGCCGATATCATCCAATCGGTGCTGCTGCGCAATCCCGAATCGCTCATCGCTTTCTGTCAGGGTATCCAGAGCGGTTCTCCCGTCGATTCCATGGCGCTGCCCGAACCGTGGGATATGCCCGGCTATGACAACCAGATCATCATGGCGTCCGGCTCCTTTACCCTTGGCTCGTCTATCGAGCTTTCCGCCGACGCGCCCCTGCGCGAACCTTACGCCGTATGGATGCAGGGCGCGCTGAATTACGCGGCGGGCAAGACGGGCATTCTCATCGCGGCGCAGCGTATGCTGACCGACGGATTGATCGCGGATTTCTGACGGATTGACCGTCCTCACCAACGGAAATGAAAAAGAAGTCAAGTACGATTTGGCAGATCGTACCTGACTTCTTTTTTCCTGACCATTTATTGACAAACAAAGTCATACCGTTTATAATGTATTTATCTGATTACCTGAGACAACGAAAGGATTGTGCGGCAATGAAAAAAAACAGGAAATCGGCATTTCCCTCTATGGCACCTTCCTTTGGGAGGA
>CACWOA010000142.1 GCA_902762395.1 uncultured Ruminococcus sp. | reverse complement strand
AAAATCAAAATAGTTGACAGAGCTTTCCGTCAGCACCAGGTCCGAAAGCGCCAGGATGGACACGGGACGGGTGAGCCGGCTCAGCACGAACAGGACCAGCAGCTTGATATCCAGCTTTTCCCGAATGAAGCCTACATTATCCATGAATACACCTCACAGCGGCAGGACCGTTGACTCTCTTTTCCTATCTTGAATATTATAGCATAGAATTCCTGCCGTGAAAAGAATCCGGTGCACAAAAAAGTCCCGCAATCATAGATTGTACTGAAACCAACCAGGATCAGGAGGTAGTTTCATGGCGGATAGAGTGACGCCGGGCCCCTTGGACGGGTCCGAAAGCGTGCGTGAAGCAGTTTGCGTGCATACACGAAAGATCTTTGATTCCTGCCGGGATAAAGATTGCATGGAGGATCTGCGTCTGATGGATTCCGGCAAGACCGGCGCTATTATCAAGGCGGCTTGCCTGATGGGTGTGATTGTGGCAGGCGGCGGGGAAGACATGATGCGGATTGCCGACGCCTACGCGGAAAACATCGGCATTGCCTTCCAGATTACCGACGATATTCTGGACGTGACCAGCGACGCGGCGATGCTTGGCAAACCGGTGGCGAGCGACATCGAAAATGACAAATCTACCTATGTGTCGCTGCTGGGACTGGAAAAAGCCCACGAGGAGGCCGCCCGATATACGGCGCTGGCGGTGAAGGCGGTGGCTCCGCTGGGAGAAAAGGCGGCATTTCTGGCAGCGTTTGCGCAAATGCTGGCGGAAAGAATCAACTGACGGGAGGCATCACCATGAATACGCTGAGTGATCTGATTCACAACTATGTGCTGGTTTGTGCGCTGTCCGCATGGGCGACCGCGCAGGTCTGTAAATTTTTCATCAATTATTTTATCAATCGCAATTTTAATTTTGAACGTCTGCGCGGCGCGGGCGGTATGCCCAGCGCCCATTCCGCCACCGTCACGGCGCTGGTGATTTCCTGTGCGCGGTTCAACGGCGTGCAATCGACCTATTTTGCCCTTGCCGTGGCGCTGGCTGCCATCGTCATCTACGACGCAATGGGCGTGCGTCACGAGGCGGGAGAACACGCTAAAATTATCAATCAGATGCTCAAAAATTCCGCTGATGAGGAATCGGATGATCCCGATATCAAGGAATTGAAGGAAATGCTGGGTCACACGCCTCTCGAAGTGGTGGGCGGCGTTTTTACGGGAATTCTGATTCCCTTGATTATTCCCCTGCCGTAAGTGGGGGCATTCATGCGATAAGGGTGGTTAATGGAAATGGCTGAATTATTGGATACCATCAATTCCCCTGCTGACATCAAGGCTTTCAGTCAGGAGCAAATAACGCAGCTTTGCGAGGAAATCAGGGAGCGCCTGATTGAAACCGTCGCGCTCAACGGAGGTCATCTTGCTTCCAATCTCGGAGTGGTCGAAATCACGGTCGCTATGCACCGTGTGTTCGATTCTCCCCACGATCAGTTTGTTTTTGATGTGGGACATCAGTGCTACACCCACAAGCTTCTCACGGGGCGGCGCGAATGGTTTTCCACGCTTCGCACCGAAGGCGGTATGTCGGGCTTTCCAAAGCCGAGCGAGAGCGAGCATGACCCGATGATTGCGGGACACAGCAGCACCTCGATTTCGGCGGCAAGTGGTCTGGCGGCGGCCAAGAAGCTTCAGGGTGACGACGGTTTTGTGGTGGCGATGATCGGTGACGGCGCGCTCACGGGCGGTCTGGCATATGAGGGACTTAACAACCTCGGTCGTTTGCCCCAGAGAACCATTGTGATTCTCAACGACAACAAAATGTCGATCTCCAAAAACGTCGGTTCCATGGCGCGCTATCTTGCCGCCATCCGCACGCGTCACACCTATATCCGTGTGAAAACCAAGATTTCCAAAGGACTCCACCGGATTCCCTGGATTGGTGAAAAGATCACAGGCATCCTGTTTCGCTCCAAAAAAGCCCTGAAAGGCGCGATTCTGCACAGAAGGGGTACGATTTTTGAGGATATGGGCTTTTTATACATAGGACCGGTGGACGGGCATAATGAAAAAGTGCTGGAACGCACGCTCAATGTGGCCAAATCCATGCCCGACCGTCCGGTGCTGATTCATATCTGCACGGTCAAGGGCAAGGGCTACGAGCCTGCCGAACTCAAACCCAAGGTGTTCCATGGCATAGGGGGCTTTGACATTGATTCGGGCGAACCCAAGCACGGCAGCACGACCTTCTCGGATGTCTTCGCGAGGAGTCTCAGCGAACTGGCGGAGCAGGATGAGAGCGTCTGCGCTGTGACCGCCGCCATGAAATCCGGTACGGGACTGGGGGACTTTGCCACCAATTTCCGGCACCGTTTCTTTGACGTAGGAATTGCCGAGGGACATGCCGTCACCTTCTGCGCGGGTATGGCTGCCAATCATATGCGCCCCGTGTTCGCGGTGTATTCGAGTTTTTTGCAGCGCGCCTACGACCAGATCATCCATGATGTGGCGATACAGAACCTCAATGTGACGCTGGCGGTGGACCGCGCAGGCATTGTGGGCGAGGACGGCGAAACGCACCAGGGATTGTTTGATACGGCGATGCTCGGCACGGTGCCGAATGTGAGAATCTATTGCCCCGCATATTTCAGCGAAATGATGCCCATGCTGCGCAAATGTATGTACGATTACAGCGGCGTGACGGCTATCCGCTATCCGCGCGGCTCCGAAAAATACAAACCGGAGGGGTTTGCCGCGGAGGGCAGTGATTACGATATATTCGGTTCGGCGCAGACAGGCGTGCTTGCCGTCACCTACGGACGCATCTTCGGCAGCCTGTGTCAGGCGGGTGAAAAGCTGCGGGCGGAGGGACATGACGCAGGCATACTCAAGCTCGGTCTGGTCAAACCTATCGCGGAGGGCGCGCTGGCGTATGCAAAGCAGTTTGACAGCATTGTTTTCTTTGAGGAAGGCATCAGGCACGGCGGTGTGGCGGAGGATATGTGCGCACGGCTGCATGAGACAGGCTGGCAGGGACGCTATACCATCGTTGCCCCTGATGAATGCTTTGTGCCGCACGCGTCGGTCAACGCTTCTCTGGCCAGGCTGGGACTTGACGAAGAAGGAATGTACCGGACGCTGCTGACACAATTATGATAAGAACCATCGGAAGGACGGTTTCGGAATTTGAGCGAAAAAAAACGATTGGATGCCGCCGTTTTTGAGGCGGGACTGGCGGACAGCCGCGAGAAAGCAAAAGCCATGATTATGGAGGGCATCGTGTTTGTCAACAACCAGAAGGAGGACAAACCCGGTACCCCCGTCAAACCCGACGCGAAGATCGAGGTGCGGGGCGAAAAGCTGCCCTTTGCCAGCCGGGGCGGGCTGAAGCTCGACAAGGCGGTGAAGGTGTTCGGGCTGGATTTAAAGGATAAAATCTGCATGGATGTGGGGGCTTCCCACGGAGGCTTTACCGACTGTATGCTGCAAAACGGCGCCAAAAAAGTGTATTCGGTGGACGTGGGATACGGACAGCTCGTCTGGAAGCTGCGCAACGACCCCCGCGTGGTGAATATGGAACGCACCAATATCCGCTATGTCACGCCGGAACAGATTCCGGACAAACTGGATTTTGCCAGCGTGGACGTTTCGTTTATCTCGCTGACCTTAGTGGTTCCCGTGGTGCGGGAACTGCTGCGGGACGGGGGAGAAATCATGTGCCTTATCAAGCCGCAGTTCGAGGCGGGCAAGGGCAAGGTAGGCAAGAAGGGCGTCGTGCGGGAGCCGGAGATTCACTGCGAGGTGGTCGGGAAAATTCTTGCTCTGATGGCGGAGAAGCGGTTCCGTGTGCTGGCGCTTGATTATTCGCCCATCAAGGGACCGGAAGGCAACATCGAATATTTAATCTACGCGGTGAAGGACGACAACGCGCCTCCCGCCGCTGATTTTGACGTAAAGGCACTGGTGAGCGAGTCCCACGCAGCGCTTCGTTAATGTCATAAGGGAAAAGGAGGAGATGCCGGGTGCAGATTCTGGTGACGCCCAACAATGATAAACAGGGAATTTTGGAAAATACGCTGGCGCTTTGCGACAAACTGCACGAGTATGGCGGCAAGGTGATGATGGTGTCGTCTGACTGTGAAACCTACCCGGGCGCGTGGGATGTACAGGGGGAAGACGTCAGCGAACTGACCAAGGCGTGCGACGCGGTGATTGCCATCGGCGGCGACGGTACGATTCTCCGCTCCGCGACGATTGCCGCGATTTACGATAAGCCGGTGCTGGGGTTGAATCTCGGTCGTCTGGGATTTATGGCGGGGCTGGAATTTTCCGAGCTGCCGCTGATTTCGCGGTTATTCACGCAGGATTATAACATTCAGAAGCGCATGATGCTTGACGTTGCCGTCCGGCAGAACGGCAGCTGCCGTTACCGCAGCATTGCGCTCAACGACGCGGTGCTGTCGCGCGGGGCGATGTCCCACATCATCGACTTCAACGTGTGTCACAACAGCGACGTGTGCCTTGACTACCGGGCGGACGGTCTGATTGTCGCCACGCCTACCGGCTCCACGGCCTATTCGCTGGCGGCGGGCGGCCCCGTGGTGGATCCGAGCGTCAAGAGTATCATTCTGACCCCGGTGTGTCCGCATTCGCTGTGCGATCGGTCGATCATTTTTTCCAGCGATTCCTGTCTGGATATCGAACCGAAGATTACCTATGAAAACGAACTGTTTCTGACGATTGACGGCAACAGCGGTTTTCGGTTGGAAAAAGAATGTACGGTGCATATCAAGCGTTCTAAACTCAACGCGAAATTCATTATTATCAAGCATAACAGCTTTTCCCGTGTGTTTACGCAGAAGATGCTTCACGGCTGACGGACGGGGCATTCACGGAAAAGCACAGCATAAACAGAGAAGGCGAGAATTTGAAAAACGGCAGACAAAGAAAAATTCTGGAAATAATAAGAAAATACAACGTCGAAACGCAGGAAGACCTGATCGGCAGGCTCAAGGAAGCCGGCTACAGTGTGACGCAGGCGACTGTCTCCCGGGATATCCGGGCGTTGCGGCTGGCGAAGATCACCGACGGCGCGGGCGGCTACAAATACGCCGACCGTTTTCTGACGTTGTTTTCGGAAAATGTCGCGTCTGTGGCGCGGGGACAGAACATTGTCTGTGTGAAGTGTCTCACGGGAATGGCGCAGGCTGTCTGCGCCGCCTTTGACCGTCTGAGCCGGGAGAATATTATCGGTACGCTGGCGGGAGAAGACACGATTTTCGTTCTCTGCCGCACGGAAAGGGACGCGGAGACGCTCACAGAGGAAATGCAGAAGTTATTGATGCGGTAAACACGGGATGGTTAGACATGATAAGTAAGTTATATATTGAAAATATCGCCGTTATTGAGCGGGCGGAAATTCATTTTGACAAAGGGTTTAATGTGCTGACAGGCGAAACGGGCGCGGGTAAATCCATTCTGATCGACTCCATCAACGCCGTGCTGGGACAGCGCACCAGCCGCGAGCTGATCCGAACCGGCGCACAGAAGGCGTTTGTCAGCGCGCAGTTTGAGGATATCTCACAGGGGACCGTGCAGGCGCTGGCGGACTTAGGGGTGGAGCTGAGCGAGGAGGACGGCGGCATACTGCTTCTTCAGAGAGAGATTCGCGCCGACGGCAGAGGCAGCGTGAAGATCAATGACCGACCCGCGACAATCGCCACGCTGCGCAGCGTCGGACGGGAACTTATCAATATTCACGGGCAGCATGAAAATCAGGCGCTGATGTCGGTGGAGCGACATATGTGGTATCTTGACAGGATGGGCGGGTATTCGGATAAAATTGACGCCTATCGGGCATTGTTCACGGCATACACGGCGGCGGTCAGGCAGCTTCGCAAGATGAAGACCGACGACGCGGAAAAGGCGCGGCGCGCGGATATGCTCCAATATCAGATAGGCGAAATCGAAAGCGCGGCGCTCAGCGTGGGGGAAACCGAGACACTGAAAAAGAGAAGGGATATGATTGAAAACGCCGAAAAGATTGCCAACGCACTGGCAGGCGCTCACAGTCTTCTCAGCGGCGGCGAGGAATTTGACGGCGCACTGAGCCTTCTCGAGCAATGCGCGGGCTATCTGTCGGAAATCAGCGATATTGTGCCGTCATGCGCCGGTCTGGGCGAACGGGTTAACGGTCTGATCTACGAGATAGAGGATGTTTCATCTGAGATTCATTTGCTGAATGAGGATAATGAGTTCAGCCCCTATGAGCTGGACGAGATTGAAACCCGGCTTGAGACACTCAGCCGCATCCAGCGCAAATACGGCGACGAACAGGAGGCGCTTGCGTTTCTGGAACGGGCGCAAACCGAGCTGGAGCAGATCGAGCGTTCGGATGAGCTGGTAGCGGAGCTGACGCAGAAGGCACGCGGACTCTATCGCGACACGGTCAGAGCGGCGGCGGAGCTGACGGAACTGCGGAAGCAGGCGGCGGAGAAATTCTGCGAAGCGGTGGGAAAAGAACTGACCTTTCTGGATATGCCGCGCGTGAAGCTGGCAGTCAGCATCCAGCCGTGCGAGCTGAATCAGAACGGCGCGGACGCGGTGGAATTTCTGATATCCGCGAACCCCGGCGAACCGCCCAAGCCGCTCGGCAAAATCGCCTCGGGCGGCGAACTCAGCCGCATTATGCTCGCCATCAAAACCGTGCTGGCGGATATCGACAATATCGACA
>CACWOA010000141.1:11717-14491 GCA_902762395.1 uncultured Ruminococcus sp. | reverse complement strand
TTTGTTATTATTTCCATGCGCTCTAAGAGCCGTAACGCTTGCTCATCACGCACATATCGCTGATGGTTTTGAAGCCCTGCTTCAGATAGAAATCCTCGCCCGACGAAGCGCGCATGGTCAGCAGATACACCGCTGTAATGCCCTTTTTCTCCAGATAATCGGTGAACTGCTTCATCATCTCCGCGCCGATGCCCTGTCCCTTCATGTCGTTGGCAACGCAGAATTCCAGAATCTGAAAATGCAGCCCGTCATAGGACTGCTCCGCGTGTCCCATCACCATCGCGACCGTCCGACCGTCACGCACATCCGCCAGCCCTAAAAACTTGGGACGCTTCATGATATCCAGCAGCCGGGTGCGCGCCTGTTCACGGCTCCAAAGGTCATTCCACGGCGGCGCGTTGAAGGTATCGACAAACAGGTCGGTCAAACCCTCCAGCATTTCCGGGGTAATGCGTTTCATCATGGTTTATCACCTCACTTCGCTATGAAGTCACACTGGAATCTATTTTGCGGCAACGGCATATTTCATTCCGTCGTCTTTTACCATTCGACCCATTTGACCCTCTATAAACGTAAAATATCCGTTGCTGCCGCCGCTTTTATTCCACATTTCAAGCGAATCCAGTATTCTGAGCATACACTTTACATAGGGTCGGAAAAATTCTTCGAGACAGGTTTTATCCTCCATGTCAAAGGCGCCGTTCTCATTGAGCGTATGAAGAATGTCCTCGTTGGAAAACGGATCGCAGGCTGCCAGAACCGCATCCCGGAAAATGACATTACTCTCGGACATAAACGGTTCGAGTTCGGGCTTCTGACCCGTGATATAGCCGTTAATGGTATGAAGCGCCAGCATGATTCCCTCTTTCGCCTGAACCGCACTGCAAGAGGGATTTTGTCTGTGCTTTATCAGCAGATTGCTCTCCATGGCAAAGAGGGAGTATTCATACCCGCTCTCTTCCCCTTTTCTGATCTTACCGTATTTCTTGCTCATGTTGGCGGCAATCCGCTCAAACTGATATGAATTCATTTAAATCCTCCTTATCTTCCTGCAATAGCATCTTCCATTTTCTGCGCCAGTTCTTCGATTTCAGCTTTGCGCAGTTTCAGACTCGCGGTGTTGCAGATCAGCCGCGCGGAGATCGGGCAAACATCCTCTTTGACCTCCAGCCCGTTTTCTTTCAGCGTCGTGCCGGTTTCCACAATATCCACAATCGCGTCGGACAATCCCAGCAGCGGCGCCAGTTCCACCGAGCCTTCGATCTTGATGACGCGCACATCCATTCCTTTGGATTCAAAATAACGCCGCGTCACGTTGGGATATTTGGTGGCGATGGTCTTGGTGCCGAAACCGGACAGACAGTCTACGCCCTTCTTCCCCGCCACCGCGAATTTGCAGCGCCCGAAGCCTAAATCCAATATTTCATAAAAGAAGGAGCCGTTTTCGATAATGGTGTCCTTGCCCACCACCCCGAGATCACACACGCCGTTCTCCACATAGGTGATGACGTCGGGCGCTTTGGCAAGCACCACCTCGATGGTGTCCCCTACAGGCAGAATCAGCTTGCGCCCCTTCTCTCGCACACAGGAGCAGTCGTAACCCATCTGCTCAAACAATCCAACGGTATCTTTTTCCAGTCGTCCCTTGGTCAGGGCAATTCTCAACGGTTTCATTCTCTCTCAATCCTCCCGATGCCGCTCACAGTTCAATGATCTGAAGTTCCTCGTCCACGCAGTCCACGCGGTGAATGCCCTTGGTTCCGGCATATTCTATGGCTTCTTCGAGTGTGTCAAAAACGGAATATTCATAGATTTGCTTGTCGCCCGCAAGCTTGGCGGCATATTGCAGCGCCTTGATTTCAAATCCCGGCGCGGAATGCACCAGAATCTGCGGCACCTTGGCGGTGACATTGCGGGTCGGAGAGCAAGCCTTGGTCAGTTCGTTCAGATACACGGCAAAGCCGCAGGCGGGGGTGGGAAATCCGAATTTTTCCAGCAAATTGTCATATCGTCCGCCCGAAAGCACCTTGTTGCCGGAGCCGTGGGCATAGGCGGTAAAGACGACGCCCGTATAGTAGGCGTTGCGGTGAACCAGACCGAAATCAAAGATCAGCTTGTCGCCCAGTCCGAGCTGGGAGAGCGTATTGTAAATGTCGCCCAGGTAATCAAGATATTTGGTCACGCCGCAGCCTTCGAGAAGTTCGTAGGCCTGCGCGAGAACCTGAGCGCCGCCGAACATTCTGGGAAGCTGCCGCATGGCGCGGACGGAATTGCTGTCGGGAAGCTGCTCGAGCGCCTCGCTGAGCGCACCGTAATTCTTGGACTCGATGTAATCGCGCAGTTCCTCGCGGGTTTCCTCATCCACGTCGAGGTTTTCGGACAGCGACTTGAAGATGCCCGCGTGTCCGATCTCAAACCGGAAATCATCAAGGTTGGCGCGCAGGGTGTTGATTGCCATCACGATGATTTCGAGATCGGCTTTTCTGCCGCCTGCGCCGATCAGCTCCACGCCTGCCTGGTCGATGCGGTCGCTGCCCCCGCGAAGGCTCTGGCTGATGCCGAAGCCCGACTGGGAATAGTAAACGCGGATGGGAAGCTGCGCGTTGCAAAGCTTGGTCGCGGTCATGCGCGCGATCGGCAGGGTATTGTCGGGGCGCAGCACCATCAGCCGTCCTTTGTTGTCGGTCAGCTTGTACATACTGTCCATAGGGAGGGTCGCGTCGCCCTGACTGAATACATCATAGAATTCCAGCACGGGCGTGCGCACTTCGTTA
>CACWOA010000141.1:5160-11684 GCA_902762395.1 uncultured Ruminococcus sp. | reverse complement strand
CACTTCGTTATAACCGCCGCGCGCGAACATCTTGCAGATTTTGGACTCCACGGCGCGCCGCTCCACACACTCCGAAAACAGCATATCCGCATTTCCCTCAGGGGTGATTTTGTAATTTTTTCTCATTCTCTTGCCTTCCTTATGATTAGTAATGCCATTCCTTCGCAGTTAATTGCTTTAGCGTGCTAACATGATACCATGTTATTACGGAAAAGTCAATCGTTCCGCCACCTTTGCGGGAAGTTTTCGCATACAGACAAAAATGCCTGTGAAAATGTGGTGGCGTTAGTGGATTTTTGCCGATTAAAAATCAAACAGGCTGACCTGGTTGCTTTCCGCCATTCCCTTCAGCACGCCCGCGTCCTCCATGATTTCCATCACGCCCTTGGAAACGCCGGAGCGCATCTGCACGTCGCTCTTTGACATGAACTGGTAGCCGCCTTCCCGCGACTCCACCAGACATACCGCGGCGGCTTCGCCCAGTCCTTTCAATGTGGTAAACGGCAGACGCACCTGCTTGCCTTCCATCAGGAATTTCTTCGCGTCGCTCTTATAAAGGTCAACCGGCAGGAACACGACGCCGCGTTCCCTCGCTTCGTTGAGAATCTGCAAGGTGGCAAGCTTGTTCTGCTCCTTGACAGTCGCGCCGCGTCCCTTGGCGTCCAGTTCCTTGATGACCGCTTTGAGCGCGGGGAGGTCGCCTGTGGCCAGCTCCGCGTCGAATTCGTCCGCCCGTACCGTGAAATAGGCGGCGTAGTATTCTTCGGGACAATGCACCTTATACCACCCCAGACGCAGCGTCGCGATCATATAGGCGGCGGCATGCGCTTTGGGGAACATATATTTGATCTTGAAACAGGAATCAATGTACCAATCCGGCACACCGTTATCCCTCATCGTCTGCACATGTTCTTCGGTCAGCAGCTTATGGGCGTTGCCCTTACGAACGATTTCCATGATCTTGAAGGACATCTGATTCGGCACGCCCTTGGCGATCAGATAGGTCATGATGCTGTCTCGTGTTCCGATGACTTCCGAAATGGTGCAGATATTGTTGGCGATCAGATCCTGCGCGTTGCCCAGATACACGTCGGTGCCGTGGGACAGACCCGCAATCTGCAGCAGGTCGGAAAAGGTCTTGGGCTGGGTGTCAATGAGCATCTGACGCACGAAGTTGGTACCCACCTCCGGCAGCGAGAAGGTGCCGGTAATGCTGCCGCACTGTTCCGGCGTAATGCCCAGCGCTTCGGTGGAGGTGAAAAGACTCATGACCTGCGGGTCGCTCATGGTAACATCCGCAATCTTCACGTGGGTGTATTCTTCGAGATATTTGTAGATGGTCGGCACATCGTGTCCGAGTTCGTCAAGCTTGAGAATAGTATCGTGAATGGAATGGAAGTCGAAGTGGGTGGTGACGGTGTCGGAATCCTTTTTGTCAGCCGGGTGCTGCACCGGACAGAAATCCTCTACCTCCATATCGCGCGGCACGACCACCATGCCGCCCGGATGCTGACCGGTGGTGGACTTCACACCCATGCAGCCGCGTTTGAGACGTTCGATCTCGGCGGACGGCAGGTGAAGCCCCATCTTTTCCTCATAGCCCTTGACATAGCCGTAGGCGGTCTTTTCGGCAACGGTGGAGATGGTGCCGGCTTTAAAGACGTTGTCCTTGCCGAAGAGTTCTTCCGTATATTTGTGAACCTTGGACTGCACTTCGCCCGAAAAATTCAGGTCGATATCCGGCTGCTTGTCGCCGTTGAATCCGAGGAAGGTTTCAAAGGGGATTTCGTGACCGTCCCGATTCAGCTCCTCGCCGCACTGGGGACATTTCTTGGGCGGCAGGTCGAAGCCGGAGCCGTATTGGAGGCTCTTTTCAAAGAACTGGCTCCATTTGCACTTGGGGCAGACGTAGTGCGGCGCAAGGGGGTTGACCTCCGAAATGCCCGACATGGTAGCCACAAAGGACGAACCGACCGAACCTCTCGACCCCACCAGATAACCGTTCTCCTCGGAATAAGAGATCAGCTTCTGCGCCGTCATATACATGACCGCGAAGCCGTTGCCGATGATGGAATTCAGTTCTTTGTCCAGACGCGCCTGCACATATTCCGGCAGCGGGTCGCCGTAAATGGAATGCGCTTTGGCGGTGGAGATATCGCGCAGCTGCTGCTCCGCACCGTCGATGGAAGGCGGGAACACGCCGTCGGGAATCGGCTGGATGTCCTCCACCATATCCGCGATCTTGCGGGTATTGGTGACAACGATTTCATACGCCTTTTCGGGCGGCAGATAATCGAATTCCGCCAGCATTTCCTCTGTGGTGCGGAAATAGAGGGGCGGCTGTTTGTCCGCGTCGTCAAAGCCCTGATGCATCATCAGCACCTTGCGGAATTCCGCGTCCTCCGGGTCGATAAAATGCACGTCGCAGGTGGCGACCACCGGTTTGCCGAGCTTGTCGCCCAGCGCAATGATCTTTTTATTGATATCAATCAGCGCTTCGCGGTCCTTCACGGTGCCGTTGCGCAGCATGAATTCGTTGTTGCCCAGCGGCTGCACCTCGAGATAATCGTAAAAAGAGGCGATTTTTTCGACGTCTTTGTCGCTGCGTCCCAGCAGAATCGCCTGATAGAGTTCGCCCTGTTCGCAGGCGCTGCCTAAAATCAGCCCTTCGCGCCGCTTGAGGATTTCACTGCGGGGGATTCTCGGCTTGCGGTGGAAGTGTTTGAGATTGGAGGCGGAGATCAGCTTGTAGAGATTTTTAAGCCCCACCTTGTTTTTGGCGATGATGATCTGGTGATTGGGGCGCAGTTTCGTGGTGTCGGTGGATTTCGCCTTGGTGTTGATATCATTGACGCGCACGACCTCGTATTCCTTCGCGAGCAATTCAAATTCCTTCTGCACGATCTGCGCCAGCGCCAGCGCGTCGTCACAGGCGCGGTGATGCTCAAAGGGAGGAATTTCGAGATAATCGCCCACCGTGTCGAGCTTGTGATTTTTCAGCGTCGGGTGAAGCGCGCGCGCCAGCGGCACCGTGTCGATATACACCGGGTCAAAGGGTATGCCGCAGCGCTGGCAGGCGGCACGCATAAAGCCGATATCGAAATTGGCGTTGTGCGCGATGAAGATGGGATTTTCACCTGCAAATTGCAGAAAGGCGCGGATCGCCTGGTCTTCGTCCGGCGCGTCTTTGACCATTTCATCGGTAATGCCGGTCAGCTCCACGATTTTGGGCGGTATCGCCATGTGGGGATTGACAAAAGAATTGAACTTGTCGAGGATCGGAAACGGCGCTGAGTCCCGTCGTCTCCAGGTCGAACACGATAAACTCCCCGTCGATGGGGCGGCTGTCCTCGCCCTTGACGATATCCACCATATCGTCAATGTAATAGGCTTCGATGCCATAGAGAATCTTGATGGGATGACCGTTCTTTTTGCAGGCCTTTGCCGCGTTCATCGCGTCGGGGAATGCCTGCGCAACGCCGTGATCGGTAATGGCGATGGCGGGCATCCCCCAGTCGGCGGCACGCTGCACCAGTTTTTTGGTAGGCGTCATCGCGTCCATGGCGGACATATTGGTATGCAGGTGCAGTTCCACGCGCTTGACCTCCGCGTTGTCGGTGCGCTTTGTCTCTTTCATGGCGGCGATGCACTGGGGACGTATGGCAAATTCATGGTCGAAGTCGTCAAATTTGTAATCGCCCTGCACGGCCACGCATTTTCCCTCGCCCAATGACGAAAGAAAAGCGCCCTCGTCCTTTTTGGCAATCATCTTGACCGTGACGGACGATGTGAGATCGGTGACGGCAAACGAAACAATGATCTTGTCGCCTGCCTTGGTGTCCTTGGTGGAATAATTGAAAATCGTACCGTACACCGTGACCTTTTTATAGTTCGGGTTGAGATCGACCATCGGGACAGCGGGTACGCTCTTGGGCGTGCCGAAGACAATCTCCGGGTCGTGGTATTTTTCAGGAATTCCCTCAAAGGTCAGACGGGCGGGTCCCTCCTGCACCTTGACCTTTTTGGCGCGGGTTTCCCCTGTGAATTCGGGGCGGGGCGGCGGAGGCGGCGTTTCTTCCCACGGAGGCGGCGCATCCGCCGCGCCTGACGCCCGCGCGGGCTTTTCCGGGGGCGCAGGCGGGGGCGGCGGGGGAAGCTCCACCCGCCGCGTCGCGTTTTCATTCACACGCATCCGCAGTTCGATGGTCTGCCCGAATTCCTCCCGCACCAGCTTGACAAATTCGTCGGTAAAGTGCTTTTCCTCCAGCAGCGCCAGCGCGTTATGCGCCAGTTCACACTCCACCACGGCGTTTTTGCTGTCATAGCTCCACTTGCAGTTGACAAAGGAACCGTTGACGGTGGAAATCTGCCGTTTCAGTTCCATCACCATATCATTCAGCACCGATTGGTTAAAGCATTTGGACGGAAAATGCGGCTTAATCATGACCGACCCGAAGCCGTAGCTTTCGCGGATATCGTGCTCCGCTTTAAAAAGCATCTCCCGATCGACATATTCGCAGAATTCGGTGAAAACCGTCATGACGCGGCATTTCTCGGCAAAGCGGATTTTGGTGACCTCTCCGTCGCTGATCTGCCTGACGCTGTAGTGGTCGGCAGCTTCGATCAATATATCGGTAATCTTGCTTGTCATGAATCAAACGATCTCCTTCTCAAAGGGTAAATCAACATCAGAAAATATAGATGTCACCGATTTCATGTTGTTGACAATACGCCTCAAACTCGTCTTTGGTCATCTCCTTGATGCTGCCGCGAAAACAACGGTCGTCAATCAGGGTAAGCGGTGTAAGCTGCTGATGACTCATGACATAATTGTCGCGAAACACAAACAAGTGACGGTCGGAAGCCGTGATCCACTCTTCGGAATTCCGGTAGACGACAAAATTATCAATATTCTCCTTGATGAGCCGGGTATCTTCTATCACGCGCCAGCTTCCGTTGTAATAATAGGCGAGCGTGTAGTCGCTGTCATCATTCTTTTCCACGATTTTCAGCGGCTTGCTGAAACCCGCGCCGCCGCGCTTTTCCGGGTCGTAATCACTGCGCGGCAAGACGGAAAACACGATGGTATAATACGCCTGGTAAGATAATGGGATGATCACCGCTATGGCAATGAGTACTGCCATGATTTTTATCGCAATGCCAATCCCTTTTTTACGGTAAAACCGTTTGATCTGTTCCTTTTCAGATAAGCGTCGTTTTTTTGCCATTTTGCGTTTCTCCTTCTAATGCTTTCTTACAGCTTCTCGATTTCCTTGAGCAGCTCCGTCAGCAGTTCTTCCTCCGGCACCTTGCGCAGCACTTCGCCCTTCTTAAAAATCAGACCGCAGCCGACGCCGCCTGCCACGCCGATGTCCGCTTCCCGCGCTTCGCCGGGACCGTTGACCACGCAGCCCATCACCGCCACCTTGATATCTTTTTCCACATCTTTGAGCGCTTCCTGCACATCCTCCGCCAGCTTGATGAGATTGATGCGGGTGCGTCCGCAGGTGGGGCAGGACACAAACTGAATGCCGCCTTTGCGGATATCGAGACTTCGGAGAATGTCCTTGGCCGCGTAGATTTCCCGCACCGGGTCGGCGGTCAGCGAGACGCGCACGGTGTCTCCGATGCCGTCCATGAGAAGCGAACCGAGACCCGCCGCCGATTTGATCAGCCCCATGCGCTCGGTACCCGCTTCGGTCACGCCTAAGTGCAGCGGATAATCGCAGCGCTCGGCGGCGAGGCGGTAGGATTCCACCATCGTCTGCACGGTGGATGACTTCATGGAAATGACGGTATCGTAAAAATCGAATTTTTCAAGAAGCGACACATGATAGAGCGCGCTCTCCACGAGCGCTTCGGCGGTGGGTGCGCCGTATTTGGCAAGGATGGATTTTTCGACCGATCCGGAATTCACACCCACGCGGATGGGAATATTCCTCTGGCGGCACGCGTCCACCACCGCCTTGACGCGGCTTTCATCGCCGATATTGCCGGGATTGATGCGGATTTTATCCACGCCTGCCGCCGCCGATTCCAGCGCCAGCTTGTAATCAAAATGAATATCCGCCACGATCGGCACTGACACCGCTTCTTTCAGCGCAGCGATGAGTCTGACAGCCGGCATATCCGGCACCGCCGCGCGGATGATCTCGCAGCCCGCCGCTTCGAGCGCCTTCGCCTGCGCTACGCTGCCTTCGATGTCCGTGGAAGGGGTATTCAGCATGGACTGAATGGTGATCGGCGCGTCTCCGCCTATGTACAGATTGCCGACCTTGACTTTTCTGCTCTTTCTTCTTTCCATCAATAACAACCGTCCTTTCGTTTCGTCAAACCAATGGGCTTTCACAGGGTATAAAACTTTATTATGATTATAGCACATCATTGCCTGATTGACAAGATTTTCTCTGTTTTTCTTGGCAAGTTTCTCCCCTGGCACCATGTATGTTTTCTTCACAAAGCGATGACGCACTGCCAAAATATGGCACTGTTCAAAAATAATCTGAACAATCTGACTTGTCTTT
>CACWOA010000141.1:0-5153 GCA_902762395.1 uncultured Ruminococcus sp. | reverse complement strand
GGAATACACCAAGTATTCCTGCGCTTCTCCGCCTTGTCATAGCCGAAAAATCCTGCGTCATCTTTGTCCATCTTATTTCCTCACAGTGCCTATGAAAATGCATAAAAACAGGACCTGCTGCATGTCCCGTTTGTCAGCAGGTCCTGCTTATTATGCGACTGTCTTTTCAAAAAGTGCTGTTATCAACTGATACAATGCATCGCTTCCGCCAAAAACATATCCTTTTTCCCCGTCCGAACTCACGGTATTGGTGTATCTGTAAAAAGTTTCCGGCGTTTCTGTCCCGCTAAAGATCACGATGTCGTCCTGATCGTCGTATTCCAATGTCAGTTCGTATTCTGTATCGAGTGCCAATGCCGACAATTCGCTTGGATAAAGGATGGCTTTTGTTTCGATTGCTTTGAGGTCAGAAAACATCATCCGGATGATTTGCCCGTCTTCCAAAGAGACGGCGGATATGACTTTGCTCCCCTCATATTGACGAAGGGTTATCTTTTGGGGAAGGCGCTGCTCCTCACTGACCAGTTCCAACGCCACGTTTTCCAAAAGCCCGGTCAGTAAATCGCACAATTCGACGTTTTTTTCAAGTAAATGGCGATGATCTTCACAGCGATAGAAATAGCTTTCCGTATCCCAAAAAACAACATCCTCTTCTCCGCTGTCATGATCATAAGCGTAGGCGTAAGTCAGCAATATCTTTATTTGCTTTTCCGTTTGCGGTTTTTTTTACTACCGTATCGGCGGAATACAGATGGTCATAGATCGAATCCATATACACCGTATCCGTGATAATGATATCTTTTTCCGCATTCCCCTCTTGATCGCATAGCTGAAGGGTAATGCTTTTCAGCTCTTCTCTGTCCCCGGTCACTATGCGATGCTCCACGCTCCGCTCTTTAAGAGTCAATAAAAACAACGGGATAAGAACAACAACCGCCAACAGGCTGATTCCCATGATAAGATATTTTTTCTTTTTGCTGAGTTTCATATTTAACGCCCCTTTTGTTTTTTACTATTATAGCAGATAGGAGTCATTTTTACAATATTTTTATCTATTTTTCCCTGGCACATCTCCACCGGGTCTGTACTTTTCAACAAGGATATGTTACAATAAGGGTGAAATGATTTTTGGGAAAGGATGTGACCGAAATGCATGAGGTAGAGGTCAAGGGAATCCTCTCCGCGTCCGGCGGATTAAACGGAGCCGGTCACGGCATGAATCTCTATCGCGGCTGTTCCCACGGCTGCATTTACTGCGATTCGCGGAGCAAATGCTACGGTATGACCCACGACTTTGAGGACATCGAGGTCAAAATCAATGCCCCCGAACTGCTCGAACGTGCGCTGCGCAAAAAGAAATCCCGCTGCATGATCGGCACCGGCGCGATGTGCGACCCTTATCTGCACATCGAAGAACAACTCCGCCTGACCCGCCGCTGCCTCGAAATCATCGACCGCTACGGTTTCGGACTGACGGTTCTGACCAAATCCGCCCGCATTCTGCGCGATCTCGACCTGCTCAGGCACATCCACGCCCAGTCCAAATGCGTGGTGCAGATGACCCTCACCACCTATGACGAATCGCTCTGCCGCATCGTCGAGCCGAATGTCTCCACCACCGCCGAACGCGTTGAAGTGCTCAAAATCATGCGGGACAACGGCATTCCCACCGTGGTGTGGCTCTGCCCTATCCTGCCCTTTCTCAACGACACGGAGGAAAACCTGCGGGGCATTCTGGATTACTGCGTGGAGGCAGAAGTCAAAGGCATTGTCTGCTTTGGCATGGGTATGACGCTGCGGGAGGGCGACCGCGAATATTATTACGCGGCGCTCGACAGGCATTTTCCCGGACTCAGGCAGCGGTACATCTCCCGCTACGGCAACGCCTATCATCTCCCCTCCCCTAACAGTTCCCGGCTCATGCGGATTTTTGGCGACACCTGCCGCGCACACGGCATTCTGTACCGTCCCGACGAGGTGTTTGCCTACCTGAACGCCTTCCCTGACGACGGTTTTGAGCAGATCACGTTATTTTGATGCAAAAAAACACCGTATCGGTCTTTCATTCATCCGAAAGCGCCATACGGTGTTTGTTTTTTATGATACGTCGATCAGCTCGTTCCAGTCCGCAAGGCGGGATTCGTCAATGGAATAATACTCCCCGATCTGCGCCTGTCCTTCCCGCTGGGGATGTTCGTTTTCATCCAGCAGCGAGAAGAATCCGCCGTACAGGCTGATTCTGATTTGCTGCTGCTCGCCTTCTTCGGTGGTGAAAATACCGAATTTGCTTCCCTTCCACAGCACGAGTTCCTCACAGCGCGCCGCAGACGTAATACACCCGCACTGCCGCGGCGTGGCCTGACGAAATGTCACGCCGTCAAGGTATTCCTTCAATTCCTCCGCCGTCAGTCGCCGCGCCGGCGCCTGAACGTCATACACCGTGAGAGACCGGCAGGAAAGCGCCTCCGTCTTTTTTACGCACGATACCGGCGCGCACAGCAGCAGCGCCATGAGCAGCAGCGCCGACAGCAATGCCCTCTTTTTCATGACCGCACCCTCAGAAAAGTGACCACACATCTTTGATGGTGATGACAATCATGAGAAGAATCAGCAGCGCAAAGCCCACAAAGTGGACGATGCCTTCCTTTTCCGGATCAATCGGCTTGCCGCGCACCGCTTCGATCAGCACAAACAGCAGCCGTCCGCCGTCAAGCGCCGGAAGCGGCAGCAGGTTGAAGATGCCGAGGTTGACCGTGATGAGCGTCATAAAGTAAACGATATTGTTGATGCCGTCCCAAAGACTGCTCTTGAAGCCTTCCTCCGCGACCTGACCGATGGCGGAAGCCATACCGACGGGTCCCGATACCTCATTGAAACCCGCCTGCCCTGTCACCAGCATAATCAGGCTGGAATAAATCATGCGCACAAAGGCAAGCGTTTCGGAAAATGTCGATCCGATGACCGTCTTGACGCTTTTATCCACACGGTAAACCTTGAAATCAATCTCCGTCATCGCCACATTGTCCGAGTAGGAGACAACCTTCATCTGCAAATCGTCAAAACGCAGCTTCTTGCCGTCCCGCTTCACGACCATATCCAGCACGCCGTCCTTGGCGGTGGAAAGGGCAAAGCTCATATCGGTGGCGCAGTAGGTGCGGTAGCCGTTGATGGAATAAATCTCATCATCCACCTGCACGCCCGCGTTCATGCTCGTGGAATCGCTCACCAGATAGGCGATCTGGGTGGAAGCGTAATACGGCTCCTGCACCTGGATGATGAACATGAACACGATACCCAGCAGGATATTCATGGTCGCGCCCGCCGCCAGAATGATGGCGCGCTGCCACCATTTTTTATTGTTGAGCGCGCGCTCGTCGTCGCTGTCTTCATCCTCGCCCTCCATGGCGCAGTAGCCGCCGATGGGTATCAGACGCAGAGAATACAGCGTCTCCTTGCCCTGATGGAAAAAAATCTTGGGACCCATGCCGAGCGCGAATTCATTGACCTTTACGCCGAATTTTTTTGCCGTGATAAAGTGACCGAACTCATGGATGCCGATAATCAGCGCAAAGAGAAGCACAGCCACCACGACGGTGATGATAATGTTGAGTACTGAAATACAAATCAACCCCTTTTTTATCCGTTATATCGTTCCCGCGGCGGACATCACATATTCACGCGCCGCCTTGTCACACGCCAATACATCCTCCACCGTGAAAGACGCCACTTTCGGCTGACGCTCCATGGCTTCCCACACATATTTTCCGATGTCGAGAAAGCTGATTTTCTTTTTCAAAAACAGCTCCACTGCCTTTTCATTCGCGCCGTTGGCCGCCGCAGGCGCCAGACCGCCGCGGCGCATCGCCTCTTTGCACGCCGCCAGGCACACAAAGGTCTCCGTGTCGGGACGGTAAAAGGTCAGCTTGCCCACCTCGAAAAGATCGAGCGGCTGTGCCGGAGACGGCACACGGTCGGGATAGCTGATCGCGTATTGAATGGGAATGCGCATATCCGGTGTGCCGAGCTGGGCAATGACCGAATTGTCGCAGAATTCCACCGCGGAATGTATGATGCTCTCCCGCTGCACAACCACTTCGATATCATCTACGCCCTTGTCAAAAAGCCATGCTGCTTCGATGACCTCCAGCCCCTTGTTCATCAGGGTGGCGGAGTCGATGGTGATCTTGGCGCCCATGCTCCAGTTGGGATGCTTCAGCGCCTGTTCTGGTGTGACGTCGAGCAATTCCTCCCGCTTTTTGCCAAAGAAGGGACCGCCTGACGCGGTGAGAATGATTCTCTTGAACGCGTGCGCGCCGGGGGAACCCTGCAAACACTGGAAAATCGCGGAATGTTCGCTGTCCACCGGCAGAATCGGCACGCCCTTTGCCCTTGCCGCGCTCATGACGAGCGCGCCGCCCGCGACAAGCGTTTCCTTGTTGGCGAGCGCCAGATCCTTGCCTGCCTCGATGACGGCAAGCGTCGGAACGAGTCCCACCATGCCGACCACGGAATTCAGCACTACGTCGTTGCGGTCGAGGGTGGCGGCTTCAATAAAGCCGTCCATGCCCTGCAGCACCTTGATATCGGTGTCCGCCAGCTTGATTTTGAGTTCCGCCGCCGCCGCTTCGTCCATCACGGCCACCACCTGCGGCTTGAATTCCCGCGCCTGTTCCTCCAGCAGTCCGATGCTGCGATTGGCACAGAGCGCGGTGACGTTCAGCCCCATGCAGCGCACCACGTCGAGCGCCTGCGTGCCGATGGAACCGGTGGAGCCGAGAATGGCGATATTCTCGCGTTTCTTGCCTATGTTACCTTTTATTTCACTCATAAACACACCTCTTTCCGCACATGACCTACCGCAGAATCGGCAGGACAAATTGCAGCAGATAAAACGTCAGTATGACATAGTGGGCAACTGCGAGGCTCTTGACAGGGCATTGGAGATTGCACTCACCGTGGCTCCCACTGAGCTGACGATGCTTATCCTCGGTGAGAATGGTGTGGGCAAGGATATCTTTTCACGCATCATCCACGACCATAGAACAGTGTTCCAGTGTATCGGCACCGGCCTTCACGGCATAATCAATGCCCTTGCCGCCGTGAATATGGACACAAACCTGTTTATTATTCCGTTTTGCTTCTTCGATCATCAC
>CACWOA010000140.1 GCA_902762395.1 uncultured Ruminococcus sp. | reverse complement strand
ATGAAAGACCTTGACGCAATGAAGAAGTATCTCGCGGAATTTATCGGTACATTTGTGCTGGTGCTTTTCGCCTGCGGAACCGCCGCCGTAGTCGGCGCGTCCTCGCAAACCGGAACCGGCTATCTGCTGGTGGCGCTGGCCTTTGGTCTGGTCATCGTTGCGATGGCGTATTCCATCGGCAATGTGTCCGGCTGCCACATCAATCCCGCCGTGTCGCTGGCGGTGCTGATCAACGGCAAAATGTCCGTGACCGACTTTATCGGCTATGTCATCGCGCAGTGCCTTGGCGCTGTCGCGGGTGCCGGCGTGCTGGCGATGTTCGTGGGCCGTGCAAGCGGTCTTGGCACCAACGCGCTCTACAACGGCAGTATCTGGAAGTCGCTTCTGATCGAAATCATTCTCACCTTTGTGTTCGTCATCGCGGTGCTGGGCGTTACTTCCAAACCGAGCTACAGCTCCGTGGCAGGTCTGGTGATCGGTCTGTCCCTCACGCTGGTGCATATCCTCGGCATCTCCTTCACGGGAACGTCCGTCAATCCCGCGCGCAGCTTTGGCCCCGCCATTCTTGTGGGCGGCGATCCGCTCAAGAGCCTGTGGGTCTTTATCGTCGCTCCGCTCATTGGCGGTGCGCTGGCGGCCTATGTCTACAAATTCCTCGCGGACGATAAGAAGTAAACCGATTGAATGAACATGTAAAATTGCCTGTCGTATCCGGCAACGAAGCAGCGTTTCGGGTGCGGCAGGCATTTTTATAGATTGTTCCGTTTCTGTTCATCCTATCACAATCATTTTGTGATAGGATGAAAGCAGAAAGGGGAGAGGAGCCTTGGGAAAAAAGAAAAAGAGTAAAAAGGCAAAAAGCGTCGGCTGCGGCGTGATTGACGGTTGCATGAGCATGAACGGCGGCAGAATCACGTTTGGGGAGCATGACTTTACCGTTGATGGCGGATTCCGGCACGGGGTAAGCTACGAAATACCCTATGCCGATGTGGCGGCGGTGTGGTACACCCGCAGCCTGCTTCCCAAAATCAAATTTGACTTGCGCAGCGGGAAGACGATTCCGAAACTGCGTTTGCTGTGTTTCCGGCTGGGGGGAATATTAAAAATCTTCCGTGACAGGGAAATCGCCGTCCGTCCATATCGGCTTTTCGATGATGGTTCCGTCGGTGATGGTTCCGTCGGTGACGGTCTCGTCAGATGGTGGCGCTTCTGGTACGGCGAGTGGATTGACGGATAGGAAAAAACAAAAACAGGTAATGCTTTCATCAAACGATGGCAGCATTACCTGTTTTGTTATTCAGAGAATGTCGGAAGCCGCAACGGGCTGCCTACATATATGCATTAGCCGCGCTTTACGTTGAAAGCAGCGATGCCCGGATAAACGGCTGCGTCGCCCAGTTCTTCCTCGATGCGGAGAAGCTGGTTGTACTTCGCAACTCTTTCGGAACGGCTGGGAGCGCCGGTCTTGATCTGGCAGGTGTTGAGCGCAA
Organism: uncultured Ruminococcus sp.; assembly: GCA_902762395.1. Taxonomy (GTDB): domain Bacteria; phylum Bacillota; class Clostridia; order Oscillospirales; family Acutalibacteraceae; genus RUG762. The sequence goes on along the minus strand of CACWOA010000140.1, from coordinate 3,695 downwards.
CAGCCAGGTCAGCAATGGTAGTGTCCGCAGTCTCGCCGGAGCGGTGAGAAGAAATCGCGGTGTAGCCTGCCTTGTGAGCCATCTTGATGGCTTCGAGGGTCTCGGAAACGGAACCGATCTGGTTGAGCTTGATGAGGATGGAGTTGGCGCAGCCGAGGTCGATACCCTTCTTCAGGCGCTCGGTGTTGGTAACAAACAGATCGTCGCCGACGAGCTGCACTTTGCCGCCGAGTTCCTTGGTGAGCTTCTGCCAGCCTTCCCAGTCTTCCTCATCGAGAGCGTCCTCGATGGAGATGATCGGGTACTTGTCAACGAGGCTGGCCCAGTGGGCGATGAGTTCATCAGAGGTGAACTTCTTGCCGCTCTTGGGCTGGAGGTAATGACCGGTGCCAAGCTCTTTGTCCTTCCACTCGGAGGAAGCGGCATCCATCGCGATCATGAAGTCCTTGCCGGGCTCATAGCCTGCCGCCTTGACAGCCTCGAGAATGGTCTCGATGGTCTCTTCATCGGAGGACAGGTTGGGAGCGAAGCCGCCTTCGTCACCGACGGAGGTAGCCAGACCCTTTGCCTTGAGGATCTTCGCGAGGTTGTGGAACACTTCCGCGCACCAGCGGAGAGCTTCCTTGAAAGAGGGAGCGCCGACAGGCATGATCATGAATTCCTGGGTGTCAACGGTGTTGGTGGCATGTGCGCCGCCGTTGAGGATGTTCATCATCGGAACGGGCAGACGGTTGCCGGAGATACCGCCGAGGAATCTGTAGAGCGGGATATCGAGGGAGATGGAAGCGGCTCTTGCGGTAGCGATGGAAACAGCGAGGATCGCGTTGGCGCCGAGCTTGGACTTGTCCTTGGTGCCGTCCGCGTCGATCATTGCCTTGTCAACGGCGTAGATGTCGGAAGCGTCCATGCCGGAAACGACGTCGTTGATGACGGTGTTGATGTTCTCAACCGCCTTGGTCACGCCCTTGCCGAGGTATCTGCCCTTGTCGCCGTCGCGAAGCTCGAGAGCCTCAAATTCGCCTGTGGAAGCGCCGCTGGGAGCGGTACCTCTGCCGACAGTGCCGTCGGAGAGATAAACCTCAGCCTCAACCGTGGGATTGCCGCGGGAATCGAGGATTTCACGACCGACAACCTTCTCAATTACCAGATAGTCTTTCATGTGTTTTCTCCTTTCAAACCCCTGAGACATAATTGTCTTCGGGATTTTCAAAAACTGACTGAGTTAGTAACCTAACACCAATAATAATATCCCAAAATCCCCCAATTGTCAATATAAAAATCATATTTTATGCCGGAGAACCGGGAAAATTGAGGGAAATGGCGGGGGATGGCGTTCATTTTTTGTGTAGATGCGCAGAATTACCTGACCGTCACATAGAAGCCTGTGGTCTTGCCGCCGTAGTTGACAACGATCTTCTGCTGCCCCGCCGTGTTCAGTTTGGAAGGAGAATAGGAGAAGCCGCTGGTGACTTGCTTGGTGGTGCCGTCGGTATAGGTGACTTTGAGCTTCATGCCGGCGGAATTGAATGTTTCTCCCTTTTTGTATGTGAGCTTGGTGGGTTTCTTGACAATGGTCACGGAGGAAACCGCCTTGTTGACGGTCACATAGAAGCCCGTGGATTTACCGCCGTAGCTGACAACGATCTTCTGCTGCCCTGCGGTGTTCAGTTTAGAAGGAGAATAGGAGAAACCGCTGGTAACTTCCTTGGTGGTGCCGTCGGTATAGGTCACTTTGAGCTTCATGCCCGCCGCGTTAAAGGATTCTCCGACCTTGTAAGTGAGCTTGGTCGGCTTTTTGGCGATAGTGACGGAGGAAACCGCCTTGTTGACGGTCACATAGAAGCCCGTGGATCTGCCGCCATAGCTGACGACGATCTTCTGCTGACCCGCCGTGTTCAGTTTGGTGGGGGTGTATGTAAAGCCGCTGGTGATTTCCTTGACGGAGCCGTCCGGATAGGTGACTTTGAGCTTCATGCCGGAGGAAGAAAAGCTTTCTTCCGTAAAATACGTCAGCTTTGCGGGCTTTTTGGCGATAGTGACGGAGGAAACAGCCGGATTGACCGTTACATAGAAGCCCGTGGATTTACCGCCGTAGCTGACGACGATTTTCTGCTGTCCCGCCACGGTCAGTTTGGAGGGTGTGCAGGTGAAGCCGCCGGTGATTTCCTTGGTGGTGCCGTCAGAACTGCTGATTTTGAGCTTCATGCCGGAGGAAGAAAAGCTTTCTCCCACAAAATACGTCAGCTTTGCGGGTTTTTTGACAATGGTGACGGACGTGGTATAGGGATGGACGAAAATGGTAAAGGCGGTTTTTTTCCCCGCATAGGTGACGGTGATTATTCTCGCTCCACTGGCGAAATAAGCGCCGTAGGGGTTAAAGTACATTCCGTTGGTTACGGTTTTTGAAGTGCCGTCGGAATAGTTTACTCTGAGTACGAAGCCGGCAGAGTCGAATTTTTCTCCCAGTTGGTAAATGGTTTTTTCCGGCATATGCTGCACGGAAACGGAAAGGAAGTTTCTGTCGGGGATTTCCGTTGCGCCGTAATAGACGGTGACGGCGCTGCCGATGCCTGTGTAGGGATAAAGCTGCGTCAGTGCTCCCCATTGCGAAGCGGTGCCGCCGTAGTAAAGATCAATGAGCTGGGAACATCCCGTAAATGCGTTATTCTTTATCGTTGTGACGGATGCGGGTATGAGAATCGCCGACAGCTTGTTGCATCCGGAAAAGGCGTATTCTTCTATATACCTGACCGAATCGGGAAAAACCAGACGGGTCAGTCCGGTGCAATTCCGGAAAGCGTATTTGTCGATGTATTTTACCGAATCGGGAAGACGGAAGTCGGTCAGTCCTTTGCAGTCCGCAAAGGCATAGCTGCGGATGAAGTTCACGCCGTCGGGAAGGACGATACCTGTCAGCGAGGAACAGTTCTGGGCCTTAAAGGATTCCGTCATCATGTCGCCCGCCGTGCGCAACCTCAATCTGTTCGGCAACATCAACCAGGTCAGCAACATCTTCAAGGACTTCTATCAGTCTGACGCCTATACCCCGCTGTTTAGCGACAGCACCAGATGGGAACGCCTGCTTGAAATAAAGTACGAGAATTATGAAAATCTTGTCAGGATGAAACCCATGCTAGACTATGTAATGCCTGGCAAGGTGATTGATGCAGGCAAAGGCGTGGTAGAAGGCAACGTAGTTCGCTATAGGTTCTCAGGTGAACGACTGATTCCCCACCCCTATAACGTGACTATCACCTCACGAGTCACCAACGTCTGGGCGTTCGTTGTTACAGCATTGGTTATTCTCCTTGCTATCGGCTGTTTGTTCTATCGTCGCATCAGAATTCGGATTTTTTAGCATAAAATTTGGCATTCTCGCTGTTTTTTTATAATTTTGCAGGAAAATCAAAATCTACTGCTTTTTTATATGGATGACGAGATAAGAGAAGACAGCGAAATCTTGGAGCAGGACGCTTCAGAACAACAGGAAGAGTCAGCAGAGGGTGCAGGACACTCCGACTACAAGCCCGTCAACCGCTTCGACGCTGCTGCCGTACATCACTTGAGCGGCATGTATCAGAACTGGTTCCTGGACTACGCCTCCTATGTTATTCTGGAGCGTGCCGTGCCACATATCGAAGATGGTCTGAAACCCGTACAGCGCCGCATTCTGCACTCCATGAAGCGCATGGACG
>CACWOA010000139.1 GCA_902762395.1 uncultured Ruminococcus sp. | reverse complement strand
CCGCCGCCTGCGGGGATGCAGCTGCGGCAACGAATACGTCGCCGTCACCCCGCACGGCGATATCTTCCCCTGTCACCAGTTTGTCGGCAACGACGACTGGAAAATGGGCAACGTCATCGACGGCACATTCAATGTGGATATCAAGAAGCAGTTTGCCAGAACCACCATCTACAACAAGGAAAAATGCCGCGACTGCTGGGCAAGATTCTATTGCAGCGGCGGCTGCAACGCCGCCAATTTTGAGAAAAACGGCGATATTCTCAAACCCTACTCCCTCTATTGCGAGATGGAAAAGAAGCGCCTCGAATGCGCCATCATGATGCAGGCGGCGCTCGCGGACGAATAAGCCGCGCGTTTCTATGGACGAACTGAAAATTGCGGAGGCCTCGCTGTCCTACGCGGCTTCCTATACCGAAACCTTTGACGCGGTGGCGCGGGAGGGAAAGTTTCTCTCCATTTCGAGCGGCTACCCCCTGTCCGATATGAAGCGGTTCATCAAGGGCTGCCGGGAATGCGGCTTTCCCCAGTTTTTTCTGATCGACCGCCGGGGCAGGGCGGTGGGCTGGTGCGACATCGTGCGGCGAAAAAACTGCCCCGACGACGTGGGCTTTCTCGGCGTGGGGATTCTCAAGGAATACCGCGGGCGGGGATGGGGCAGCCGTCTCATAGCGGCGACCATCGCCCATGCGAAAAAACGCGGCTTTCGCGAGATTCGGCTGGAGGTGCGCGCTTCCAATTACAACGCCATCTGCACCTACCGCCGCCTCGGCTTTGTCAAGATCGCCTACGCCAAAAACGGCGTGACCACCGACGGCGTATCCGAAGACGTCTGGACCATGCGCTGCGGCGCAAGGGAACTGCGCGGCGGATATTTTGACCGCACCGCCTTTTTCGGCAGGTTCCCGGCGACCGGCTACCATTTTACCCCTTCTACTGACGGGAGCGACATATGAAAGAAACCGTATTGATTACAGGCGCGTCACGGGGCATCGGACTGGCGACCGCACAGCGATTTGCCGCCAAGGGACATCCCGTGGTGCTTAATTACAACAAAAGCCGTGAAAACGCCTTCGCGGCGGCACGCGCGATCAACGAGGCGGGCGGCGTCGCCATGGCGGTGCAGGCGGACGTGTCAGACCGCGCACAGGTATCCGCCATGTTCACGGCCATCGAAAGCCAGCTCGGCGGGGTTGACATTCTGGTCAACAACGCGGCGGTGGCACGGCAAAGCCTCTTCACAGACATTTCTCCTGAAGAATGGCGAAACACCTTCGCGGTCAATGTGGACGGCATGTTCCACTGCTCACAGCTCGCGCTGCCGCATATGCTGCGCCGGCACAGCGGCTGCATCATCAACCTCTCCTCCATGTGGGGACAGGTCGGCGCGTCTTGCGAGGTGCTGTATTCCGCCACCAAGGCGGCTGTCATCGGTCTGACCAAGGCGCTCGCGCAGGAGGTCGGTCCCGGCGGCGTGCGGGTCAACTGCGTCGCGCCGGGCGTGATCGACACGGACATGAATGCCCACCTGCGCGCGGAAGACCTGGACACTTTGAAATACGACACGCCGCTCATGCGGCTGGGTTCGCCCGAAGACGTGGCGGGCGCGATTTGTTTTCTTGCGTCTGAAGACGCCGCCTTTATCACAGGACAGATCCTCTCCCCTAACGGCGGCTATGTCATTTAACAGATCGGATGTGATTGCTTTGAATAAAAAACTGCCGATAATTATGGCGGGTCTTGCCGTGGTAACGGCGTGTTTCGCGGTCTATGTGGGGCTCAACGGTACGGGACGAAGTTCCGCGGGTCGGGCTGCCCGGACATCCGCTGCGCTTGACGCGGCGGCACGCATGGAGGCATTGTGCTGCGGCACGGTTTCCGACTCGGAAATCGCCTTTGAACAGTCCGCTTTTCACATGGATTTTGTGCCGCAGGAGCCGGAATACGTCGAGCGCTTCCGCCAATATGAAGGCGTGACGGCGGATTTTGTTCCCGTACTCATGTACCACTTTTTCTATGACGAAACGGTCGATCTTCCTACCAAGGGCAGCAACAGCCATTCCATCCAGTCGGTGGAGGCGCAACTGCAATGGCTGTGGGAAAACGGCTATGTCACCCTGACGATGGACGAGCTGTATGAATGGATGAACAACGGCATCGAACTGCCTGCCAAATGCGTCCTTCTCACATCGGATGACGGACAGGAGAATTTCTTTCAGCTACTCCAGCCGCTGCTGCACAAATACGGCTTTGTCGCCACTTCCTTCGTCATCACCAGCTACCGGGAAAATATCCCCTACAAACTGACGCTCCCCAATATCGAGATGCACTCCCACACCCACAATATGCACCGCGGCAGCGCCACGACCGGCTATCCCACCCAATGGGGCATCATGCAGGCCGTTTCGGTGGAGGAAGGCGTCGCCGATCTGAATACTTCCAAAGAAATACTGAACGGCTCACAGTATTTCGCCTATCCCTTCGGCAATTTCGGCGGCAACTCCAAGGAAATCCTCGCACAGGCAGGCTTTCGCATGGCTTTTACCACCCAATACGGCGCCGTCAGACGCGGCTATGATCTGTACGAACTGCCCCGCCTGCGCGTGAGCGGTTCCTTAAGCGTCGATGACTTCCGTCGGCTGCTGGGTTACAGTACGGTCATGAAAAAATACGAATCGCAATGAAAAATACGGGTCACAGACTCCCTACAGAGCCGATGACCCGTATTTCTTTTGTCCGTCAGAACCGGAACAGCCTGTGAAGCAGCACACGCAGCTTCACATCGTAAATCGTATAAAATTGCAGCAGCGCCCTGTCATACAACGCAAAACAGACATTGGCTGTCGCCAAAAAAACCGCCAGAAGGAACCATGACAGCTTGTCACCGTCAGCAATCGGTATGCCGAAAATCACCTGCGCCAGCCACACCGCCAGCACCGAACAGCCGTTGAAAATCACGGCTTTGACCGCCACACGCAGCGGTTTGACATATATGCGGTTGACAAACGGCTGCATGATCGGATAATGACCGAACAGCAGCAGATAAAACAGCGCCAGTTCCTTGTCGGGTATGAGAATCATTCCCAGCAACGACACGGCGGCAAACATCGTCAGCGCCGTTTTACACCCGTACTCCTTGACCGGCACAATCAGCATCCCTCCGGCTATCATGGGGGCGGCATAGGTCAGCACGCCGAAAAATCCCGCGACAAGCATCCACGCCACGCTCAGTGCTGTCAATATGCCGCATATAGCGATTTTAAAGGAAACTTTGCCGTTATTCATCGCGACGCCTTCTCCCTGTCATTCTCACCGGCACAAACCGTCAGCAGCAGGTAATCAGATCGCCGCCGAAGCACTCACAGCAGGAGTCGGCACAGAGCAGACCCACACAGGTGGAGCAGGGACCGCAGCCGCTGCTGCAGGAAGAACCGCTCTGACGGGGCTGGTAACTGTACCCGCTCGTCTTGCCGGCGCGCTGCTGCGACACCTGGGTATAGGCGGCGCGGTACTCGGTGTTGTTGGGCGCGTTGTTGACCGCCGTCTCAAAATAGGCATACGCCTGATCAATCCAGCCGCGGCGGTAGAGCAGGGTGCCTTTGAGGAAGTACCATTCGGCATTTCTGCGGGCCACGGGAACACCGTCAAGCACCATTTCCGCGTCCGTAATGCGTCCGGCGCTGATAAGGTTGCGCACATCGGCAAAATCGGTGTGCTGCGTGCCGGAATAGGTGCCGCCGTAGGTATTTCCGTAATTTCCCTGTGAAGAAGACGCGTCTCCTCCCACAGAGCCGCCGTTTTTGCGGGCGTTCATAATGGCGTCATACGCTTCGTTGACCTGCGCCATTTTTTCGGCAGCCAGTTCCGCCACGTCGGGGGCATTGGCATAATTATCGGGGTGATATTTCTTGGCCAGATTGCGGTAAGCCGTCTTTACCTCTTCATCGGAAGCATTCTGAGAAATTCCCAGCACCACATAAGGATCATTCATCTTTTTTCAACTCCTGCATTTCTGAAATGGGTTTCCGCTTTCGTTTTTGGGGCGGAAACAGCGCTGCTTTCTGCGCCTCGGACACGCCGAGATACACAATATTATCTAAAATGGGCTTGTATTCGCCGAGATCGAGCAGTTCGTAATATTTCACCGCTTCCGCAATGGACATATTCAGATTGTCGTTGCCAAAGCACCTTGCGGCTTCATAAGCGTCCGACCGGGTGCGCGCATCCTCGGGCGTCAGTCCGAATCGCAGCACGAGAGGATTGAAGGAACCGTCCTCCAGATCGTCGTTCAGATCGTCAAGCGCATCCATCAGATAAATCCACCGCCCGAGAAAATAGCCGAAATAGCGGAGGATTTTGCGGTCGCTCTCCACGGGCGAAAGCCGCTGCGCAAACGCCGCAATCACGTCGGCGGTCGGCTCGCAAAGCGCGTCGATCAGCACGTCCCCGCTCCCGGTCGCCTGCCGCTCCGCCTCAAACTGCCGCCGTATATAGTCGTCTACCAGCGCGTCCTCTTCGGGATAGCGCTTCATCGCCTTCCTGCGCACAAGGGAAGCATAGGGCATGAGCGCCCGCCATGCCGCCTTTTTGAGTCCGGAGGAATCATTGAGATTATCCCGCAGCTTGTGGTAAAACATGATCGCCGTCAGCGCCGAGGTGTAGGCAAAGGCTTCGTCGTGGGTGACGCACCTGCCGCATTTTTTGGCGGGATTGAATACGCACCGCCCCGGCACAAACTTGGCCGGCTCCCCGCTGAGCGCCATCATGAGCATCGTCATAAAGGTGTAGTCATAATTGAGAAGCAGCCGCGCGGGCAGCCCAAGCTGCTTGCCCAAATGACGGCAGAGGGTGCAGTAAACCGACTGGTAGACCTCATATTCGCATATTTTCATCTGTGGTTTACAGATACGGATATAACCAAACACGGTATGGCTCCTTATTTTTTATCATATGACTTATTATCGCACAGATTTAAGGTAGCTTTATTACGAATGTGTAAACTAACTTCTAATATTTATCGAATTTGAAAAAGGCTGACGGAAAAAAACGAAAAAAATGGAAAAAAGACGAACCTAAAAAGTCCGCACCGATATTTCCACAGCACGGCGTGCGAATTTCTCTACAATTATAACATATGCTGCCTCGATTTGCAAGACTTTTTCCGATGTTTTTTTCGTCTTTTTGGTCTGTTTTGCTTTTTCTTTGA